>NZ_JAIRBP010000013.1:0-95977 GCF_021151495.1 Halomonas sp. IOP_31
TAGGAAGAGTCTCAGAGCCTTCAAGGACAAGGTGAGAAGCAAGACGCGGCGGACGGAAGGCAAGAGTCTGCGGCAGATCATCGCCTCACTCAATCCTCTGCTAAGAGGCTGGTTCGGCTACTTCCGACACGCCTATCGGACAACGTTCCGGCCGTTGGATGGCTTCATCCGCCGACGGCTTCGCGCCATCCTGCGCAAGCAGGAGAAACGCCCTGGGCGTGGCAACACCGGAACAGACACGCGACGTTGGCCCAATAGGTTCTTCGCCGCTGCCGGGCTTTTCACCCTAGCCGAAGCCTGGCAGCAAGCGAGCCAATCACGATGTTGAAACCATCGACTGGAGAGCCGTGTGCGGGAGAACCGCACGCACGGTTCGGAGGGCGGGGAGGCGAAGCCTTCCCGACCCCTATCTCGATGTGCTCGCGCATGACGCTCCGTGCCGTGCCGGTCTCGGGTTGGCGAAGGCTAAGTCCGGTTCGAGGACTCGGGGCTTGCCTGCTAAGCTTGCGTGTAACGTATCCCGTCGTGCCGGAGCAACCAGCCCATGCAGAGAAACCATGAACACAGGCATTGATCAGGCCCATCGATTGATCGCCGTACGGCCGCGGCCAGGCCTGAAGCGCCGCTAGCCCGGATGTTGCATCAGGTGCCATGATGATCGTGCAGATAATGGGTTTAACAGAGGTTTTTCTGATTGAGCGCCGTACCGGGGTGTGCGGTCGAGTGAGGAAGAATTGTCTGTGGAATCAAAGAGCAAGCGAGAGCGCGAGCGATCTGGTGCTATATTCGGGCTAGCAACGACGCGGTTACAGGGAACTCACGTGGGGGCCGCAACGCATGCCGGCATCGTCATTGCAACTATTGCCGCGCTTCATGGACGCGCTATTGGGTGCATCGCCCGCCGTGGTGTACGCCACCGATCGCGACTGGTGGCTGGGGCGGATGCATTACCTGAGCGTCAATGTTGCCGATCTGTGCGGTCTCGAGCGGCAGGCGCTGCGCGAACGGCCTCAGCTATGGCTCGAGCGGCTCGATGGCGACGCGCGGGACACGCTGTTGGCGCGCCTCGACGAGGCGCGCAGCAATGGCAAGCGCCAGTTGAGCCTGCACTATTCGCTGGCCCACCGCGACGGCAGCGTCTGCCACCTGCAGGACGACATTGTCTTGCACCGTGACGACGCCGGCGAGGTGACCGAACTGGTCGGGTCGCTGATCGATGTCACCGAGCGCCAGGCGCTGCTCGAACGTTTCGCCAAGCTCGGTGAACAGTTGCCCGGGGCGCTCTACCAGTGCCGCTTGAGCGCTGATGGCGAACTCAGTTTTCCGTTCGTCAGCGCCGGGGCCCAGCGTCTGTTCGGGTTGCCGGCGCAGGCCGTCATGAGCGATGCCTCGGCGGCCATCGGACGCGTCCATGGCGACGATCTCGAGGGCCTGTGGCATAGCGTCCATCGCAGTGCCCGGCGGCTGAGCGTCTGGCGCTATGAGTTTCGCTACCGCCATCCCGACGGCCATCCCCGTTGGGTCCAGGGGCGCGCGACCCCGGAGCGTCAGCTCGACACCAGCGTGCTGTGGCACGGTTTCTGCGAGGACGTCACGTTGCGCAAGCAGGCTCAGCTGGCACTGGCCGACAGCGAGCGCCGCTACCGTTTCATCGTCGAGAACGTCAGCGATCTGATCCTGCTGATCGATGCCGACGGCCTGTGCCGCTTCGCCTCGCCCTCGGTCGAACGCATCCTCGGCCATACCCCCGATACGCTGCAATTGTGCGCGCTGCTCGAGCTGTTGCCGCCCGATGATGCGCCGCATGTCCAGCGCCGCATCGCCGAGGCGATAGCCAGCGATCACGGGGCGCAACTCGAGATGCGTGCGCGTCACGCCCGGGGGCACTATGTGTGGCTGGAGGTCGGCTGTTCGCCCTACGTGAACTCGCTGAACGGCCAGCATGACTGGCTGCTGGCCGTCGCCCGCGACATTACCGAGCGCAAGCAGCGCGAGGTCAAGCTGCACGAGTTGTCGACCACCGACAGCTTGACCGGCGCGCTCAATCGCGGGGCCTTCCTGGGCTGCCTGCGCGGCGAGCTGGAGGGGGTGGAGCGTCGTGACACCCGGCTATCGCTGGTGTACTTCGACATCGACCATTTCAAGGCGATCAATGATACCTGGGGCCACGCCGCCGGCGATCTGGTACTTGCCAGCCTGGGGGAGATCTGCCGCAGCACGCTGCGCGCCGACGATCTTTTCGGGCGCATCGGCGGTGAGGAGTTCGCGCTGATGCTGGATGGCCAGTCGCTGGTCGAGGCGGCCATGCTTGCCGAGCGGCTAAGGGGCAAGTTCGAGAGCGTGCGGGTCGAGTTTCACGGCCATTGGCTGAATTTCACCGTCAGCTTCGGGGTTGCCGAGCGCCGCGACGATGAACCGCCTGACGCGCTCATGCATCGTGCGGATATGGGCTTGTACGAAGCCAAGCGCCAGGGTCGCAACCGGGTTCAGCAGGCGCTCGCCGAGCGGCGTGCGGCGCCTGAGCCCGTGCAGTCAGGCAAAGACCATAAATGAGGAAAGCTATGCGTAGCCTGTTCAAGCTGATGTGGTTGCTTCCCGCGCTGGCCCTTGCTCCGCTGGCGATGGCAGAGCAAGCGACCGGCGAAGCGGCCGCCGCACCCACCGTGGCCATCGACCAGGGGCCGCGGGTTCAGGGCGAAATTTTCGAGTACGCGACCGGCGGCAAGACCTACCAGGGCTACCTGGCGCGTAACGCCGCCGACTCGGAGCCGCGCCCGGCGGTGCTGATCGTCCATGAGTGGTGGGGGCTCAACGATTACGTCAAGCAGCGGGCCGACCAACTGGCCGCGCTGGGCTTCGTCGCCCTGGCGGTCGACATGTACGGCAATGGGCAGACCGCCAGCCGCCCCGACCGGGTGCGTGAGTTCTCCAGCCAGGTGATGCAGGATTGGCCGACGGCCCGCGCGAGCCTCGAGGCGGCGATGGCCAAGCTGCGCGAAAATCCGGCGGTCGACGGCGAACACATCGCGGCGATCGGCTACGGTTTCGGCGGCGGCGTGGTGATGAACATGGCGCTGGCCGGCATGCCCATCGACGCCGCGATCAGCTTTTATGGCAGCCCTACCCAGGCGGTTGATCAGCCGCAGCCCTTCGACGGCATCGTCCAGTTGTACAACGGCGCCGAGGATCCGCTGGTCAAGCGCGACGCGCTGAAGATCATGGCCGCCAAGCTCAAGGGTCAGGGCGCGACGGTCAAGGTCGTCAACTACCCGTACGCCAAGCACGCCTTCACCAATCCCGACGCCACCCAGCTAGGCCAGCAGAACGGCCTGCCGCTGGCCTACAATGCCGCGGCGGATGCCGCCTCCTGGCAGGCGGCGTTGCTGGCGCTGGACAAGGCGCTCAACGACAACTGATGCGCGAGGCGTCCGGCTAGCGATACGCCGTTACGATTCCCCCTCTCCCGAATCGCTCGCGCCACCTGGCGGCGGAGTTGGCGTCTGAGCGCGCGTGTCGTGGGGGCCCCTTATCATTGCCGGCGAAACGACAGCCGTGCAGCAAGCGTTCGTTACCAGGCGCAGTGCAGCGACAGGGAGGATGGGATGCAGTGGGAGATCGAAACGATCGCCGCCATGGAACAGGTGTCGGTCACGGATTGGAATGCGCTGGTGCCGGCCGATCAGCCTTTTCTGCGTCACGAATTCCTGCATGCCCTCGAGGCCAGCGAGGCGGTGAGTGCGGCGAGCGGCTGGACGCCGCGACACTTGCTGGTCCGGAGCGGCAGCGCGCTCGTCGCCGCGCTGCCGCGCTATCGCAAGGATCACTCCTATGGCGAATACGTCTTCGACTGGGCCTGGGCGGATGCCTGGGAGCGCGCCGGCGGCGATTACTACCCCAAGGGCCTGACGGCGATCCCCTTCACGCCGGTGCCCGGCCCGCGGCTGCTGCTGGCGCCGGGCATCGAACGCCAGGCGGTGATCGCGGCGCTGGCCGGGCACTGCTGTGACGATGCGCTGTCCAGCTGGCACCTGCTGTTCGCCGAGGACGACGAGGTCGACGCCTGGCTGGCGGTGCGCCCCGAATTGCTCGAGCGCCAGGCGCTACAGTTCCAGTGGCGGGATCGCGGCTTCGGCGACTTCGCGGGCTTTCTCGCCGCGCTGAGCGCCAAACGCCGCAAGGAGGTCAAGCGCGAGCGCCGACGCGTCGCCGAGCAGGGCCTGACCATGCGCCGGCTCTCCGGTCAGGCGATCGACACGGCCGCGCTGGCGCATTTCTATCGCTGCTACCAGATGACCTATTTCGAGCGTGGCCAGCAGCCCTACCTGACGCTGAATTTCTTCCGCCGTCTGCGCGCGACGATGCCCGAGGCGTTGCTGCTGATACAGGCGCGCCACGGCGAGCGACCGGTAGCCGCCGCGCTGTGCCTGCAGGGCAGCGAAACCCTCTACGGGCGCTACTGGGGCAGCGAGGTCGAAGCCGATTGCCTGCATTTCGAAACCTGCTACTACCAGGGCATCGAGCACTGCCTGGCTCACGGCCTGACGCGGTTCGACCCCGGCACCCAGGGCGAGCACAAGCTCAGCCGCGGATTCGCGCCGCGCCGGCTGCGTTCGCTGCACCATATTGCCCATCCCGGCTTTCGCCATGCTGTCGCCCGCTTCTGCGCCGAGGAGCGCGCGCATGTCGCCGCCTATCACCTGGCCGCCGAGGCCCGCCTGCCGTTTCGCCGCGATTGAGCGAGCGCCGCTGCCTGGCCGAGCGACTGGCCGCGCCGGCAGACGCTATTTCAACGCTATCCATTGCTCAACCATCTGCAAGTGTTCGGCGGCGGCTATCGCAGCACGGTGATGCGCAGCATCGCGAACTCGCCTGAGCGCTGGATGGGCTGGCTTGGCCTAGGAGCGCGTCGGACTTGACACTGACCTGCTGCGAATCCCGGCCTTTCGGCCAATTCCATCGATCCATTTCGTTAAATAGCGCGCTATTCGCCTCAATCGATCGATAAATTTGACTCGAAACCCGTGCTTCTCGTGACGATCGGCCAAGCCCGACAGACTCCTAGCTAGCCGGCGTCGTGGCGTATCAACTTGAACAGGGTGTCGACGATCGGCCCGCCGCGTTCGCGCAACGAGTGATTCTGCGGATCACGCAGCCAGTCGTGAAACAACCCGCCGAGACAGCACTGCAGCAGCTCCGTGGCCATCTCCGGCGTTATCGACGCTTCCAGTTGGTCGTATTGCGCGGCCTGCCGGAACTTCTCGCGCATCGCGCCGAAGCATTCGCGGCTCAGCCGGCGCTGCATCTCCAGGGGGTCGATGTCGCTGAAGAATTCGCAACGATGGATAAGGATCGAATGGATGCGCTGATAGCTGGGTTGTTCCAGACGCTGAAAACTCTCGTGACAGGCCAGGCGGATGCATTCCAGGGGCGAGGCGTTGCCATGGGCGGCCTCGATATCCTCGGTGAGTTCCTCGAAGGGTAATCGCACGCGCTCGAGCAGGGCGTGGAACAGATCCGCCTTGTTCTTGAAGTGCCAGTAGACCGCGCCGCGGGTCATGCCGGCGTGACGGGCGATCTGCTCAAGCGAGGTGCGTGCGACGCCCTTGCCGTGAAACAGCGCTTCGGCGGCGTCGAGCAGCGCCTCGCGTGTGGCTTCGGCTTTGGTGCGTCTGGGCATGGCGCTTACGTGCTCTGGGTTCGAAATGGGGGCGCTTTCTTGAAGTCAGTTTAACGTAACGGGCGAGTGTTTACATTCATGGTTGTATGGATGTACTCTTGCCACCATTCATAATCGATTCAAGGGACATTTCAATGGAAGCCGTGATGCTCCGGAGCCACAAGCGGTGGTTCCTGCCGCTCGCGCTCGTCGCTCTCCTGGCCCTGGCGGGGTGTGGGGAGGGTGACTCGGGCGGCCAGGGGAACGCCGCCCAGAACCAACAGTCACCGCCGCGACCCGCTCAGGCCATGACGGTGGCGCCGCGCGACCTGCAGCTCGACAGGCAGTATCCCGCCATGGTGCGCAGCAATCGCGAAGTCACCGTCATGGGACGTGTCGAGGGTATCCTCGAAGAGCGCCATTACCAGGAAGGCAGCCGGGTCGAGAAGGGGGATCTGCTCTATACCATCGAACCCGACTCCTATCAGGCGACGGTGCGCCAGCGTGAGGCCGACGTGCAGAGCGCCGAGGCCGAGGTCTATCGTACCCAGCGCGATGCCGAGCGTTATGAGCGCCTGTACAAGCAGAATTCCGTGAGCCAGCAGCAGCTCGATGACGCCAAAGCTAACCTGCGCTCGGCCCGGGCGACCCTGGCCCAGGCCAAGGCGGCGCTCGATGCGGCCAAGATCGACCTGAGCTACACCGAAGTGCGCGCGCCAGCGAGCGGCATGATCAGTCTCAGCCAGGTCAATGTCGGCAGTCTGGTCCAGCCCCCCGAGGCGTTGGCGACGATCACACCGCTCGATCCGCTGGACGTGCGCTTCTCGCTGCCCGCGATCGATGCCCTGGAATTGCGTCGTCAGCAGCGTCAGACGCCGGATCAAGCGATGGGCGCGGTGCTCACGGCCCCGGGGACCGGCGGAGCGAGCACGGAGCCCAACCAGTTGACCGGGCGCATCGACTTTCTCGGTTCGCGGGTCGACGAGTCCACCAGCACGGTCCAGGCCGAGGCCGAATTCGCCAATCCCGATTATCTCTTCCTGCCGGGCCAGTTCGTTCGCGTGTCGCTGACCGACGTGAAACGCTATGACGTCTTCGCCGTGCCCGCGGTGGCCGTGACCGAAGGACTCAAGGGTCCCCAGGTGCTGATTCTCGACGATCAGGACACCGCGCAGGCGCGCTTCGTCTCGTTGGGCCAGCGCTCCGATGAGTGGCAGATCATCACCGAGGGCCTGCAAAAGGGCGACCGGGTCATCGTCAGCGCCATCGGCAGCATCAGCCCGGGGGACAAGATCAAGCCTCAACCCTTCGATGGCGATCCCGAAACCGGTCAGGGTCAAGGCACCCAGGGCCAGGGCGGTGGCCAGACGGGCAAGGGTCAAGGCCAGGGTGCCGGCCAGAAAGGCGATCAAGCGTCCGGCGGCGACCAGACCTCGACGGATAGCGAGGGCGGAGACAACGGATGAATTTCTCCAGCGTTTTCATCAGGCGGCCGATCTTCGCCACCGTCATCTCGGTGATCATCACGCTCATCGGCATCATGGCGGTGCGGGTATTGCCCATCGAACAATACCCCCAGGTCGTGCCGCCGACGATCAGCGTCTCGACGACCTATCCCGGCGCCAGTGCCCAGACCGTCTCGGATACCGTGGCTTCGACGCTCGCCCAGGAGATCAACGGCACCGAGGACATGATCTACCTGACCTCGTCGAGCTCCGACAGCGGTCAGATGTCGATGAGCGTCTATTTCGAGATCGGTACCGATCCGCAGACGGCCCAGATCAATGTCAACAACCGCGTTCAGCAGGCGTTGTCGCAATTGCCCAGCGAGGTCCAGTCCCAGGGCGTGACGGTGGAGCAGCGCGCTTCCAGCGTGCTGATGTTCGTGGCCATCACGTCCAGCAGCGAGGCCTACGATTCGCTGTACCTGACCAACTACGCCAACATCAATATCACCGATTCGCTCAATCAACTGTCGGGGGTTGGGCAGGCGGAAGTCCTGGGTAGCCAGGAGTTCGCCATGCGCGTCTGGCTCAATCCGGACAAGCTGGCGCAATACGATCTGACACCGGCGGAAGTCTCCGCGGCGATTCGCGCCCAGAACTCGGTGGTGGCGGCCGGTAAGCTGGGCGCGGAGCCGCAGAGCGATCCCACGCCCTATACCTATACGATCACCACGGAAGGCCGCTTCGAGAACGTCGATCAGTTCCGCAACATCGTGCTGCGGACCAACCAGGACGGGTCGTCTCTGCGCCTGAGCGACGTGGCCCGGGTCGAACTGGGCAAGAACAGCTACGGCATTCAGGGGTACGTCAACAACAGCCCGATCGCGCCGATCGCCATCTATCTGCAGCCAGGCGCCAACGCGCTCGACGTGGCGGCCGAGGTGAAGGCGTCGATGGCGGATCTCAAGACCCGCTTCCCGCCGGGCCTGAGTTACGAGATTCCCTATGACACCACGCTGTTCATCGATGCTTCCATCGAATCGGTGGAACAAACCTTCATCGAGGCGCTGCTGCTCGTCGCGGTGATCGTGTTCGTGTTCCTGCAGAGCTGGCGCTCGACGCTGGTGGCGATGTCGGTGGTACCGATCTCGGTAGTAGGTACCTTTGCCGGCATGTACCTGCTCGATTTCTCGATCAACCTGCTTTCGCTTTTCGGCATGATCCTGGCGATCGGTATCGTCGTGGACGACGCGATCGTGGTCATAGAGAACGTCGAGCGCATCATGGAGGAAGACGAGGAGGCGACGCCATTCAGCGCCAGTCTCGAGGCGATGAAGGAAGTGTCCGGCGCGGTCATCGCCACGGCGTTCATCATGTCGGCGGTCTTCGTGCCGGTCGGCTTCATGGGCGGTCTGACGGGACAGATGTACCAGCAGTTCGCGATCACCATCGCCATCTCGGTGGCGATCTCGGCGATCGTGGCATTGACCTTCACGCCGGCGATCAGTGCCCTGTTCCTCAAGAATCAGGCGCGCATCCGGCAAGCGAAGCTGGTGCGGGTCATCAAGAAACCGTTCGATTGGTTCAACAAGGCCTTCGACAAGATCACCGATCTCTTCATGGCCATCACCCACTTCCTGATCCGCCAGCTCTGGCTCGCGGTGGTCGGGCTCGTGGCCGTCGGTGTCATCTCCTGGAGCATCTATGCGCAGTTGCCGAGTGGCTTGCTGCCGACGGAAGACCAGGGCGTGGCGATCGGCTCCGTATCGCTGCCCGCGGGATCCTCCTTCGCCAGGACGGAAACCTACGTACAGAAGCTCAGCCAGCGGCTGCAAGACGAGATTCCCGGCATCAACTACGTGGTGGGCATCCCGGGATTCGATATCCTGTCGAGTTCCGCCAACACGGCCAAGGGCACGATCTTCGTGACCATGAAGCCGTGGGCCGAGCGCGACATCACGGCCGACCAGTTGATCGGCAAGATGATGCAGTTCGGTGCCCAGATACCCGGTGGGCAGACCATGGCCTTCAACATGCCGCCGATCCAAGGGCTATCGCCGACCGGTGGTTTCACGGGCTACCTGCAGTCCTTCGAGGGGGACTCGCCGCAGGAATTGGCCCAGGCCGCCATGAAGGTGATGCAGGCGGCCAATCAGCGTCCAGAGATCGGTCAGGCCTTCTCGACGCTCGACGTCAACGTGCCGTCCTATTCGGCCAAGGTCGACATCGACAAGGTGCGTAGTCTCGGGGTCGATATCGACGATCTCAATACGACCCTGAGCAGTACCTTCGGTAGCTCGTTCGTCAATTACTTCACGCGGTCCAGTCGCAACTTCCAGGTCTACCTGCAGTCGGAGGACGATTTCCGCCGCCATCCCGATGACCTCAGCAAGGTCTATGTGCGCGGTGGTGACGGTCAGCGTATCCCGCTCTCCGAGCTGGTGACGCTGGAGCGCAGCAAGGCGCCGACCACCCTGCAGCGTTACGATACCTATCCGGCGGCACAGTTCTCCGGCGGACCCGCCCCGGGATACAGTTCCGGCCAGGCCGTGCAGGCGATGCAGGAAGTCGTCGATCAGACACTAGGGACGAATTACGCCATGGGCTGGTCCGGTGAGGCCTATCAGCAGGCCAATGTGGCGACGGGGGCGGCGCTGGCGCTGACCTTCGGCGTGATCATGATGTTTTTGATCCTCGCCGCTCAGTACGAAAGCTGGACCCTGCCGCTGGCGGTGGTGTCCGCCGTGCCCTTCGCCTTCATTGGTGCCGTGCTGGCGGTCCAACTGGCCGGCCTGACGACCAGCGTCTATCTGCAGATCGGCTTGCTGGTGGTGGTCGGCCTGGCGGCCAAGAATGCCATCCTGATCGTCGAGTTCGCCGAGCAGCAGCGCAAGCACGAGGGGCTGTCGATCGTCGAGGCCGCGCAGGTGGCGGCTCGCCAGCGTTTCCGGCCGATCGTCATGACCTCGCTGGCGTTCATCGGCGGCACCCTGCCGCTGGCGCTCGCCACCGGTGCCAGTGCCGCCAGCCGCAACCAGATCGGCACGCCGGTGGTCGGCGGGATGATCTCGATCACGCTGCTGGCGACCGTCTTCGTGCCGGCCACCTATGTCCTGATCATGAAAATCTCCCAGGCGCTGTCGCGCTGGGTCGGGCGTGACGTCGACAATGCTCGCACGGAGGTCGGCGAACGCGGTTGATCCGTGAATGATTGCCTCGTCACGCAAAGCCAAGGCCCTCGGGTCTTGGCTTTGTCGTTGACAGGCGTCAGGCTTCGGGATGCCGATGCACAGCCTAGGGAGGTGGCATGTCGTTGAAGCATCTGGGGCGGATGCTGTGTCTGCTGGGCGTCCTGGTGTGCCCCGCCGTGCTGGGCCAAGGGCTGCCCGGGGGCTTCGGGGGTGGGGGAACGTCGGCCGACTCGGCCCCCGATCCCCAGCAGCTGCGGGATTCTCTGGATCGGGTGATCGGCACCCTGGAGAGCGACGCCGGGCGCGGCCAACTGCTCGAGCAGCTCAAGGCCCTGCGCGAGACCACCGGTGCCGCCGCCGAGGAGGGCGAGGGAGAACGCCACCATGGCCTGCTCGGCGCCCTGGCCGATTCGCTCACCGACCTGGGCGAGCAGGCCGAGGCGGGGCAGTCGCCACTGGATATCTGGGGGCGGCGCAGCGAATGGGCGCTGGACGACCTGAGCGACCTGATCGCCGGGATGGGGCGCGGCGAGGCGATCCGCCAGGGCGTCGAGGCGGCGGTTCTCACGGCGATCTGGCTGGGACTGCTGCTTATGCTGATGGCAGCGGGGCGGCTGCTGGCACGACGCTACGACTGGCCGTTGAACCTGCCACCCGAGCCGCGCCCGGCGATGCTGGTGATGCATTTCCTGCGCAAGGTGCTGCCCTGGGCGTTGGCCTTCGGCGCCATGCTGGCCAGTCTTCGCTGGCTGACCCAGCCCAGTCCGGCGCGGGCCAGCGTGCTGGTCATCGCTTACGTGACGCTGTGTGGCCGGCTGTTGTCGACGGTGTTCGACGAGGTGATCTCGGTATTCACCCGCGGGCATCGCCGCGTGGCGGTGGCGGTCCTGCGCCGTCAGGCGCCGCGCCGGCTGTTCGTGATCGGCGCGCTGGCCGCGTTCGGCGACGCGGTCAACAGCGAGCGGTTGACGACGCTACTCGGCGGCGACCTGGCCAGTTGGCTGTCGGTGCTCGCCAACGTGCTCGCCGGGGTGATGAGCGGGGCGCTGGTGATCCGCCTGCGGCGCCCGGTCAAGCATCTGATCCGCAACCGGCCCTACGCCGAGCGTCGCGACCAGAGCTCGCTGCGCGATCTGGCCATTATGCTGGGCAATTACTGGCACATTCCCGCGCTGCTGTTGATCGGCGTCTCGCTGGCGGCGATCTTCGTCTCGGCAGGCGAGGCCGACGGCGCCTTCACCCGGGCGATCCTGGGCGCTGCGCTGCTGGTGCTGACGCTGGTCGTCAGCGGCGGGCTGCGCCGCCATGCCGAGCGGGTCGGCGCGGCCAAGCGCACCTCGCAGTACCGGCGTCGGCTCAAGCGCTTCTTCTCGACCCTGGCGCAGTTTTTGTGCTGGGTGCTGTTCGCCGAGCTGTCGCTGCGCATCTGGGGCTTCTCGCTTTTGGGGATCGGCGACGAGGGCGCGATCAGCGCGCGCATCGGCCAGGCGCTGCTGCGCATCGGACTGACCGTGCTGCTGGCCTGGCTGGTGTGGATCTTCGCCGATACCGCCATCCAGCGGGCGCTGCGCAGCGCCTCTGGCACGCGCGGACGGCGCATCAACAGTACCCGCGCCCAGACCATTACGCCGATGGTCCGCAACGTGGTGTTCTTCACCATTCTGGTGATCGCCTCGATCGTCGGGCTGGCCAATCTCGGCGTCAACGTCACGCCGCTGCTCGCCGGTGCCGGGGTGATCGGCCTGGCGATCGGCTTCGGCGCCCAGACGCTGGTCCAGGACCTGATCACCGGGCTGTTTATCCTCATCGAGGACTCGCTGTCGATCGACGACTTCGTCGATGTCGGCGGGCACATGGGCACGGTCGAGGGGCTCAGCTTGCGCACCGTGCGGCTGCGCGATCTCGACGGCATCGTGCACATCATTCCGTTCAGCCAGATCAAGGGCATCCAGAACTTCGCCCGTGAATTCGGCATCGCCCTGTTGCGCATCCGCATCCCCCACACCATGCCCATCGACGACGCCATCGCGCTGGTCCGCGAGGTCGCCGACGAGCTGCGCCAGGACCCGATGATGCGTCATCACATCTGGTCGGCGCTCGAGCTGCAGGGCATCGAAAGCTTCGACCAGGGCGCGGCGATCCTGCGCGTGCGCATGCGCACCAGCCCGCTGATGCAGTGGGACGTGGCACGGGCCTTCAACCTGCGCCTCAAGCAGCGCATGGACGGCGACGGCATCGAGCTGTCGCTGCCGCGGCTCAGCGTGATGTTCGAGAATCCGCCGTTCGGCGAGGGCGGCCCCGTGCGCGGCCCGTCGGCCGATGCCGCGCGGAGCATGAGCATTCCGGGGGAGACGTCCCGGGCCCAGGAGAGCGAGGCGCCCGAGTAGCTGGGGCGTCTCAAAGCGGCTCAGCCCAGCCAGCGGCCGGCGGCAAAGCCGCCAGCGGCGATCAGGCTGAAACCGGCGATGATCAACCACGGCATCAGGCGTCGCCAGCGCGCCAGCCGCGCCTGACCGGCCACCGCGGCGTCGAGCTTGGCGACCAGCTGGTCGTGACGCGACTGGGCGAGATCGGGCGTCAGCGAGAAGTCGTTGGCCACGTCGCCCCGCCAGTGCGCGCCATGGGTCAGTCCCAGCCGGGCGCGCAACCGGCCCAATTCGCTGAGCATGCCGTGCAGGCCGTCGTAGGCTTCGCGCCGGGCGCCGACGCGCAGCACCGCGGCGGCGTCGGCTTTCAGGGCGCTGTTGTCGCAGGCGTCGATGGCCGCGCCGATCGAGGCGTCGTCGGCGCTCGGTTCGACCCCCAGGCGTTTATACAAATCGCGCATCTTGCATCAAATACTCGTAGGCGTTCTTGATCCGCTGGAAACGCTGCGAGGCGGTCGCCATGCGCCGCTCGCCGTGGCTGTAGAAGCGATCCGGGTGGTGGGTCTGGGCGAGGCGCCGATAGGCCTTCTTGATGTCGCCGCGGGTGGCCCGGGCGTCGAGCCCCAGCACATGCAGCGCGCGCAGCGAGCGATCGCCCGGTGGCGGCCGGTCGTCCCGGTTGCGCTTGCCGCGATCATCGGCCCCGGCACCCTGGCGGCGCCAGTGGCGCTGGTATTCATGCTCCTCGCGCTCCCGACGCTGGCGCTCGTCCTGCTCATGGCGCTGACGCGACTGCTGTTCTCGCTCGCGTTCTCGCTCGCGTTCTCGCTCGCGTTCTCGCTCGCGTTGCGACTGCTGCTGACGGGCGTGTTCGCGAGCCTGCCAGTAATCGGCGCGACTGGGGTCCTCGGGGCTTGCCAAGGGGCGTCCGGCGACCTCCTGGAACAGCTGATTGAAGGCCGCCGGGGCGACGCCCAGCAGATCGGCGAGAAAGCGCAGGATATGGTTGTTGCTGGCGGCCAGCTGGCCGTTGCTGGTGGCCAGGCCGATGGCCTGGCGCAAAAACGCAAACGATTGCTCGTTCCACCAGTCCTTCTGCAGCACTTCGGCAGCCAGCTGGATGGCGCTCATGTCCTGGCCGCCGGCGATTTCGATCAGCGGGTCCAGGGCGTGGCCGTGGCGAAAACCGCTGGCCAGGGTCTCCAGGTAGTGCTTGTCCTCGGGCAGCACGTTGCCCTTGCTGACCATCACCCAGGCCAGCAGCAGCAGGGCCGCGGTGTCCGTCTGGTTGCGGCTCTTGAGCAGCAGCAGTTCGAACGGCGAGAAACGCGCTGAGACCATCGACGACTCCGGGCGGATTGCGGGTTAAGGCGAGCGAATCACGGAAGGCCGAGTATACCCAAGTGCTGCGTTGGATGGGCGGGGCGGCACTGCGCCGATGGTCTCACGCAGCGTCGCCGAAGCCGGTTCGCGGAGGTTTCAGTCGTGCATCGGCGAAGGCTTGCCGATGTTCTCGGGGCCGAACGAGTCGGGCAGCAGGGCGTCCATGGTGTAGCTTTTCAGCCACTGCCCGCGGCCGTCGAGGACGTGGATGCGCGTCGCCGGCGAGGCGAATTCGCGGATCCGCTGTCGGCAGTCGCCGCAGGGCGTGCACAGATGCTCGGCGGGGCCGATCACGTAGAGCGTGTCGATGCGCCGTTCGCCGTTGGCGACCATCGCGGCGATCGCCCCGGCCTCGGCGCACAGCCCCTTGTAGTTGGCGATCTCGACGTTGCAGCCGGCGTAGCGCTGGCCGGAGGCGGTCTCGATCAGCGCGCCCACCGGATGCTCGGAATAGGGGGCGTAGGCCTGGTCGCGGACCGCCAGCAGGCGCTCGACGACGCTCGGGTCGATGGCGCTCATTGCCGATCCTCCCTGTCATCCCTGAGCAGCCCTTCCAGGGTGATCGCCATCATCTCGGCAAAGCCGGTCTGGCGCGCCTGGGCGTCGAGCGCCTCGCCATCGAGGATGTGGTCGGAGACCGTGCACACGGTCAGCGCGCGGGCGCCGAATTCCGCGGCGACGCCGTACAGGCCGGCGGCTTCCATCTCGACGCCGAGAATGCCGAGGCGCTTCAGGGTCTGGAAGAACTCGATATCCGGGGTGTAGAAAAGATCCGCCGAGAACAGATTGCCGACCTTGACCTTGGTGCCACGCTCCCGGGCGGCGTCGACGGCATGCCGGGTCAGCTCGAAATCGGCGATGGCGGCGAAGTCGTGGCCGTTGAAACGCGCGCGGTTGACGCCGGAATCGGTGCACGCGCCCATGCCGACGACGATGTCGTTGACCGCGACGTCGTCGCGCACCGCGCCGCAGGAGCCGACCCGCACCAGGCGCTTGACGCCGTACTCGGTGATCAACTCCTTGGCGTAGATGGACAGCGACGGAATGCCCATGCCGCTGCCCATGACGGATAGCCGGCGTCCTCGGTAGGTGCCGGTGAAGCCGAGCATGTTGCGCACGCGGTTGACGCACTCGACCTCTTCGAGAAACGTCTCGGCGATGAACTGGGCGCGCAGCGGGTCGCCGGGCATCAGCACGGTATCGGCGAAGTCATCCGGCTGGGCGTCGATATGGGGGGTGGGCATGGGGCTTCCTCAGACGGTTCGTGACGCAACGGTGGGCTTGGCGCCAAACGCCGCGGCATCCGGCGCGTTGCCGATGCCGAAGAAATCGAGTACCAGCACGAGGGCGCGTTTCATGAGTATCCTCCGGGTTCGGTTACACGACCGTCGGGGCCGACGATGGCATGGATCAGCAGGCGCGGCGGGGGTGCCGCGCCGAGTTGCATGGCCGTGCGCAGGCTGGCCGCGGCGCGTTCGACGTCGGTCTCGCTGCGCGCGTGGACGACGGCCAGCGGCCGCTCGCCGTCGACACGCTCGCCGAGCGCGGCGATCTCGCTCAACCCTACCGCGTGATCGATCGCCGCGCCGGCCTGACGCCGCCCGCCGCCCAGTTCGACCACCGCCATGCCCAGCGCGCGGGTGTCCATGGCGGCGAGCTGGCCGCTCTCGCCCGCGTAGACCGGACGCACCATCGGCGCCTTGGGCAGGTAATGCTCGCTGCGCTCGACGATGTCCGCCGGGCCGCCGAGCCCGGCGACCATCCCCGCGAAGCGCTCGGCGGCGGTCCCCGAGGCGAGCGCCGTGTCGAGCCGGCTGGTTGCATCGGCATCGTCGCGGGCCAGTCCGCCGGCCTTGAGCATGGCCACAGCCAGCGCGTGGGTCACCCGATACAAGCGGCTGTCGCGTCGTTCGCCGCGCAGCACGGCGAGCGCCTCGGCGACCTCGACGGCGTTGCCGGCGCTGCCCGCCAGCACCTGATCCATGTCGGTGATCAGTGCGCGGGTCGGGGTGCCGGCGCCGGTGGCGATGGTGGCGATCGCCACCGCCAGCTCCTGGGAAGCGGCATGCGTGGGCATAAAGGCACCGCCGCCGGTCTTGACGTCCATCACCAGCGCATCGAGCCCGCAGGCGAGCTTCTTGCCGAGAATCGAGGCGACGATCAGCGGGATCGATTCGACCGTCGCGGTGACGTCGCGCACCGCATAGAAGCGCTTGTCGGCGGTGGCGAGATCGCCGGTCTGGCCGATGATCGCCACGCCGGCGTCCTTGACCAGCTGCCGGAACCGCGCGCTGGAGGGAGTGATATCGTAGCCGGGAATCGACTCGAGCTTGTCCAGCGTGCCGCCGGTGTGACCCAGCCCGCGCCCGGATACCATCGGCACGTGGCCGCCGCAGGCGGCGACCCAGGGGCCGAGGATCAGCGACACCACGTCGCCGACGCCGCCGGTGGAGTGCTTGTCGATCACCGGGCCGGGCAGGTCCATGTCGCGCCAGTCCAGCACCTCGCCCGAGTCGCGTATCGCCTCGGTCAGGGCGATGCGCTCGGCATCGTTCATGTCGTTGAGGAATACCGCCATGGCGAAGGCGCCGATCTGCTCGTCGCCCACGCTGCCGTCGGCGATACCGCTGACGAACTGGCGGATCGCTGACGCGTCGAGGGCCTGGCCGTCGCGCTTGGCGCGGATGATCTCCGAATTGAGCATCAGTAGCCTCCCGATGTCGTCTCGTCGCCGGGCTGGGCGATGTCGAGGATCTCGAGCAGATTGCCGAGCAGGCTCGAGGCACCGAAACGAAAATGCGCGGGGGCGACCCAGGCATCGCCCATCAGCCGCGCCGCCAGATCGAGATACTGGGCGGCGTCGTCGGCGCGGCGCACCCCGCCGGCGGCCTTGAAGCCGACCTCGCGACCGCTGTCGCGGATCGCGGTGAGCATGATCTCGGCGGCCTCGAGGGTGGCGTTGATCGTGACCTTGCCGGTGGAGGTCTTGATGAAGTCGGCGCCGGCGGCGATGGCGACCCGGCTTGCCCGGGCTATCAGCGCGGCATCGGCGAGTTCGCCGCTTTCGATGATCACCTTCAGGCAGCGCGCGCCGCAGGCCGCCTTGCAGGCTTCGACCAGCGCGTAGCCAATCGTTTCGTCGCCGGCCATCAGCGCGCGGTAGGGAAACACCACGTCGACTTCGTCGGCCCCGGCGGCGATCGCCTGGCGGGTTTCGGCCTCGGCGGCGGCGATATCGGCCGCGCCGTGGGGGAAATTGGTTACCGTGGCGATCGCGACCCGGCCGGCCAGTCCGGCATCGGCGAGCGCCTGGCGCGCGGTGGCGATGAACCGCGGGTAGATGCAGACCGCGGCCGGGTGGCCGGCGGGCGTTGCCGCCTGACGGCACAGGGCGACGATCCGCGCATCGGTGTCGTCGTCGTTGAGACTGGTCAGATCCATCAGGGCCAGGGCCCGGCGGGCGACGTCTTGGCGTACTGTCATCGTTAGGTCACCGTTGTAGAAAGAGCGTGCTGGGAACGGTGGCGAACCGAGCGCGCCGGGCGCCCGATCCGCCGACCCCGGCGGTGGTTCAGGCCAGGCTGATGAACAGCCCGGCGATCACCGCGGACATCAGGTTGGACAGCGTGCCGGCGAGCACCGCCAAGAGGCCGAAGCTGGCGATCTCGTGGCGGCGGTTGGGGGCCATGCTGCCCAGCCCGCCAAGCAGGATGGCGATCGACGACAGGTTGGCGAAACCGCACAGCGCGAAGGACAGCACCGCCTGAGTGTGCTCGCTCATCACCTGGCCGGTGGATGCCACCATCTGCTCGCCCTCGATGTAGGGGGCCAGATTGATGAAGGCGACGAACTCGTTGACCACCAGTTTCTGGCCGATGAACGAGCCGGCGACGATGGCCTCGTCCCAGGGAATGCCGAGCAGGAAGGCCAGCGGCGCGAACAGCCAGCCGAGAATCATCTCCAGGCTCAGGCTATCCATGCCGAACCAGCCGCCGATGCCGCCGAGCAGGCCGTTGATCAGTGCGATCAACGCGATGAAGGCGAGCAGCATGGCGCCGACATTGGCGGCCAGCAAAAGCCCCGAGGACGCCCCGCCGGCCGCGGCGTCGAGCACGTTGGAGGGTTTGTCCTCGGCCTCGATCTGCTCGACCTGCTGGGTGTCGTCGTTGGGCTTTTCGGTCTCGGGCATGATCAGCTTGGCGAACAGCAGACCGCCCGGGGCCGCCATGAACGAGGCCGCAACCAGATACTCCATGGGAATGCCCAGCGCGGCATAGCCGCCGAGCACCGAGCCGGCCACCGAGGCCAGTCCGCCGCACATCACCGCGAACAGTTCGGAGCGGGTCATGTTGGCGATGAACGGACGCACCACCAGCGGCGCCTCGGTCTGGCCGACGAAGATATTGGCGGTGGCCGACATCGACTCGGTCCGCGAGGTGCCCAGCACCTTCTGCAACGCGCCGCCGAGAAGGCGGATCACCCACTGCATGATGCCCAGGTAATAGAGCACCGCGATCAGCGACGAGAAGAAGATGATCACCGGCAGTACCTTGATGGCGAAGATGAAGCCCACGCCGCTGCCGGGGTCGGCGAGGCTGCCGAACAGAAAGCTGATGCCGTCGTCGGCGTATTGCACGACCTGGTTGACGGCGTCGGAGATGGTCTTGAGCACTGTCTGGCCAAACGGCACATAGAGCACGAAGGCGCCGATACTGGCCTGGATGACGAAGGCGCCACCCACGGTACGCAGCCGGATGGCGCGTCGGTTGCTGGAAAACAGCAGTGCGATCAGAATCAGTACCGCCATCCCGACCAGGCTCATGATAATGGTCATGGGGCTTCCTTTTGTTAACGTCTTGTCAGCTCGAACGGTTCGTCACGCGTCAATGACGACGAGGCTCGCCCATTAGGCCTCAAAGGAAGTTAAATTTCAGCGTGTAGAGGCATTCAGCAGGCTGTCGGACTCCTTGGATGGCAGCGGCTTTGTCAGTGCGCGCATGGCAGCAAGACGGTACGCCTTGATCCTGTAGCCACTAGAGGGTTTAGAGTCGACTCGATCAATGATTTCGAGGTGATTTTCATGACGGCTGAAGTTGGCAAGCAACCCGACAATACCTACCAGTGGACCGTTCAGGGCATGGACTGTCCAAGCTGCGCCGGCAAGATCCGAGGTGCGGTGGAACGCCTGAAAGGCGTTTCCGACGTTCAGGTTTCGGTGATGAAGGAAACGCTGACGCTTGGGCTGGACACGCAACGAACCTCGACGGAGCAAGTCGAGAAGACTGTCAAGCGGCTTGGCTATGGCGTCCAGTTCAAGCCCGCTGCCGCCGGACAGGACAGTGGTCCGGACGAGAGTCATTCACACGGCAGCTGTGACGGTAGCCACGACCACGCCCACGACCACGCCCACGACCACGACCACGACCACGACCACGACCACGACCACGACCACGACCACGACCACGCCCACTGTCATGGACATGATCACGACCATGACCACGATGTGACGATGGCGACAGCCGAGGAGGCCGATACCGAGGGCGCGCTCAGCTGGAAGGTCGGCGGCATGGACTGTGCCAGTTGCGCGGCGAAAATCCGGGGCGGTGTGGAGAAACTCCCGGGTGTCTCCGATGTCAAGGTGTCGGTGATGAACGAGACGCTCACGCTGAAGCTCGATGAGCAGCAGACCTCGCCGGACAGCGTCGAGAAGTCGGTCAAGCGGCTCGGTTACAGTGTGACGCCGCGCACCGCCACAACCGGTAATGGCTCGAATGGCGCCAGCACCACCGCTGACGAGGGCGCCGCCGAGGCGGCATCGGCACCCCCCAAGCGCTGGTTTCAGCATGGCAAGGGCCGGCTGGTGGTCATGACCGGGGCCGTCCTGCTGGCTGCCGTGGCGGTGCGCCTGGTGGTCTCGGAGTCGCTGGCTTATTGGGGCTTCGTCCTGGCCTGCCTGGTCGGGCTGGTCCCGGTCACGCAGCGTGCCTTCGCTGCCGCGCGCGCGGGCATGCCGTTCACCATCGAAATGCTGATGACCATCGCCGCCGGGGGCGCGCTGTTCATCGGTGCCGCCGAGGAAGCGGCGCTGGTGGTCTTCCTGTTCGCCGTCGGCGAAGTGCTTGAAGGGGTAGCGGCGGATCGCGCCCGCTCGAGCATTCGCGCGCTGGGCGACCTGGTGCCCAAGACGGCGCTGGTCGAAGACGCACAGGGGGCGACCCGCAAGGTCAATGCCGCGAATCTGAAGATCGGTCAGGTCGTCGTCGTGCGACCCGGCGACCGGATTCCCGCCGACGGGCAGATCATCGAAGGAACGTCGTCGATCGATGAATCGCCGGTGACCGGCGAATCGGTGCCCAAGAGCAAGACCACGGACGAGTCGGTGTTTGCCGGATCGATCAACAATGATGCCGTGCTGCGCATCGAGGTTACCAAGGCACCTGAGGACAATACCATCGCGCGGATCATTCGCCTGGTGGAAGAAGCACAGGAAGCCCGTGCGCCCACCGAACGCTTCATTGATCGCTTCAGCCGTATCTATATGCCTGCTGTGGTCGGTGTCGCGATACTCGTTGCGATCATTCCACCGCTGTTTTTCGGCGGCGTCTGGGGGGAATGGGTTTATCGTGCGCTGGCGCTGTTGCTGATCGGCTGCCCGTGTGCGCTGGTGATTTCGGTGCCGGCTTCGATCGCCTCGTCGCTGTCCACCGGGGCACGCCGCGGGCTGTTGATGAAGGGCGGTGCGGTGATCGAGTCCACCGCCAAGGCCAGCCTCGTGACCTTTGACAAGACCGGCACCCTGACCGCCGGGAAGCCGGTCGTTACCGACGTGATGGCGGCATCTGATGACCGCGAAGAAGCCGACGTCATTGCCTTGGCCGCCAGCGTCGAGGCCGGCTCCAGCCATCCACTCGCCGAAGCCGTGTTGAACCATGCCGAAGCGCGTCATATCACGTTTTCGCAAGGGACGGACGCGCGCGTCATCGCCGGCCATGGGGTCGAGGCAAGCGTTGACGGCCATCGCAGCTATGTGGGTTCGCCACGCTACGCCGAAGAGCAGGGTGTCCTGACAGAGGCTCTGAAGGCGCGTCTCGCAGCGTTGGAGGAACAGGGCAAGACCGCCGTGGTGGTGTTCCAGGACGGTGCAATCATCGGGCTGATCGCCATGCGCGACGAGCCGCGTGCCGATGCCGCCCAGGGCATCAAGGACCTCCAGGCGCTGGGCATCCGCTCGGTGATGCTGACCGGGGACAATCCGCGTACCGCCAAGGCCATTGCCGATCCGCTGGGCATCGAGTTCCAGGCGGGGCTGCTGCCTGACGACAAGGTCACGGCAATCAAGGGAATGGTCGCTGCGGACCGGGTGATCATGGTGGGCGACGGGATCAACGACGCACCCGCGCTGGCCACCGCCCACGTCGGCGTGGCCATGGGGTCGGGCACCGATGTCGCCCTGGAAACGGCCGACGGGGCCTTGTTGCGGAATCGCGTGACCGACATAGCGACCATGATTCGTCTGGCTCGCGCCTCCATGAACAACATTCGCCAGAACATCACCATCGCGCTGGGCCTGAAGGCGGTCTTCCTGTTGACGACCATGTTTGGCCTGACCGGGTTGTGGGTAGCCATCATGGCCGATACCGGCGCCACCGTGTTGGTGACACTGAATGCGCTGCGTCTGTTAGGCTTCGAGAATCGACAGGGCCCGACACGCGGCGGTGGAGCCTCCGTCAAGGTGTCGCCGGAAAGCTCGGCCCCGCCCGCTTCGCCGGCAAGCGCTTGAAGGCGGATAGCTAGACATCGAACCAGGGAAGGTGATCATGGATAGCATTTGGATGGTGCTTGGCCTGGCGTTGCTTCCAGCGCTGGGAAACTTCGGTGGCGGGCTGGTTGCAGAGCTCTCGCGGACGACCGGGGGGCGTCTCAATTACGCCCTTCATGGCGCCGCCGGCCTGGTCATTGCGGTGGTGGCGGTGGAGATCATGCCGCGTGTACTGGAGAGCCTCTCAGCCTGGCTGATTGCGCTCTCCTTCGCTCTGGGCGGCATTGCTTATATAGGCATCGAGAAACTCGTCGAGGCCATTCAAGGGCGGCAAGACCAGCAGGGAGATAGCGACCAGACGAGCGTCTGGATGATCTATATCGCCGTGTCCATCGACCTGTTCGGCGACGGCCTGCTGGTCGGAGCGGGGTCGGCGGTCTCGCTGTCGGTTGCCTTGATCCTGGCGGTGGGCCAGGTCCTCGCGGATATTCCCGAGGGCTTCACGGCAATTGCCAACATGAAGGACAAGGGGTTTCCGCGCAGCAAGCGCCTGCTGCTTTCTGCCTCCTTTGCGATTCCCGCTCTCTCGGCAGCCGTCTTTGCCTATTTCGTGCTCAGAAACCAACCGGAGGCGTTCAAGTTCGCGGCACTGACATTCACCGCAGGCCTTCTTACGGTTGCCGCCATCGAGGACATGATATCCGAGGCTCATGAAAGCGTCGACGACACCCACGCCTCGCCGCTGGCTTTCGTGGGTGGCTTCGTGCTGTTCGTTCTGGTCTCAGCGGGCCTGGAAGGGGTCTTGCCACAAGGCTGATGTGCCGCGATGGCGCTGCAGCACGACCAGGGTCGACTGACGCGAAGGTGATGCACTGGCGCAACAGCCCTCGCTGCGACATTACGCAGCCACTCCGGACAGCCGAGCGAATGAGTTGACGGGATTTGATCAAGCGGAGCAGAAGCATGAGTGACAGGATAGGTCTTGTCTGCGGAGGCGAGAATGGCTGACGATAACCGCGCGTTATTCTCTGGCCTCTACACGGGCGTGCGCGACAGGCCGCTGCTGAAAGGGCTGCTGGCACTGCTGGCAGGGGGCAGCCTGCCGCTTGCCTTTGCCCCTGTGGGCTGGGCGTGGTTGGCGGTGATCGCGCTGGCTGCGTTTTTTGCCCTGGCCGCGCAGCCTTCGAGGCGCCAGGCGTTGTGGTCGGCCTATCTCTTCGGCCTTGGTTACTTCGGCGTCGGTGTTTCCTGGGTCTTTGTCAGCATCAGCCAATACGGCAATGGCCCCGTGGTGGCCATGCTGGCCACGGCGGCTTTCGTCTCGCTACTCGCCCTCTTCCCCTGGTTTGCCGTGTATCTCGTGCGCCGCCTGTGTCCTGAAATGGATGGAATGGCGCTGTGGCTAGGGCTGCCGGCGGCATGGGTACTGAGTGAATGGATGCGCACCTGGTTCTTGACCGGCTTTCCCTGGTTGTTTGTCGGCTACAGCCAGTCCGATACTTCACTGGCGCTCATCGCGCCGGTGTTCGGGGTGCTTGGGGTAAGTCTTCTGGTGGCATTGCTCGCCGGCGGGCTTGCCTGGATCGTGCTGGGCCCCAGCCTGCGCCGTGTTACGCTGGTCGGTGGCGTGTTGGCCGCCGTTCTCGCCGGTTTGCAACTGCTGGACCGCGAGTGGACGCAGCCAGCCGGCGAGCCGATCGATGCGGCCCTCTTGCAAGGGAACATGGCGCAAGATAAGAAATGGGACCCGGATTACCGGAATGTCACGCTTGAACGCTATAAGGCGCTTACCGAGCAGCAACTCGGGGCCGATATCGTGATCTGGCCGGAAGCGGCGATTCCGGTATGGTATGACCAGGCCACAGAGTATCTGGCGGGACTCGAGGCACTCGCCGACCAGGCCGGCACATCGCTGATGGTAGGTGTTCCGGTACGCGAGGCGGATGGCCGCAACTACAACGCCGTGGTCAGCCTCTCCGATCCGCCGGGGTTCTACTACAAGCGCCACCTGGTGCCTTTTGGCGAGTATGTACCATTTCGGAACTTGTTGGGGTCGGCCCTCGACGTGCTCGGGGCGCCCATGTCCGATTTCACGCCGGGCCGGGAGGCGCCTGTGCTGCAAGCGGCAGGAGTACCCGTCGGGGCCTTCATCTGCTACGAGGCAATCTTTGGTGCCGAGGTCACCGAGCTGCTGCCCGAAGCGCAGCTGTTGGTGAATATCAGCAACGATGCCTGGTTCGGTCGCTCGCTTGGCCCCCTCCAGCACTTCCAGATGGTGCGCATGCGGGCCATCGAAACCGGACGTGATCTGCTCAGGGCTACCAATACGGGTGTCACTGCAGCCATCAGTCATGAAGGCAAGGTGGTCAAGCGTGCGCCGCAATTCGAAGTGGCCACCCTCAACGCCGAGGTTACGCCGCGCACTGGCGCGACCCCTTACGTGCGTTGGCGTGACTGGCCAGTGCTCGGCCTGATCGCACTCGGACTAGGCGTGCTCCTGGTCAGCCGAATCCGCGGGCATCATCGCTCGGATATATGAGGTTTGCCGCTCCGCGGCGAGCAGGGTCTAGATCTGAATCAGGAGGAAAAGGGGATATGGCCACTTATAGCCAGCAGGCTGCGGAGCAAGGCCGCGAGCCGGGAAGGGCCATGCACTGGCTGTGGCTCTCGCTGCTGCTACTGCTGGTGGACCAGGCAAGCAAGTATCTTGCCAGGGTCATGCTCGCGTATGGAGAAAATGTCCCTGTCACCTCCTTTTTCAACTGGACTCATCGTCATAATCCCGGCGCGGCGTTCAGCTTTCTCGCGAATGCCGGTGGCTGGCAGCAGACGTTTTTAATCGGGCTGGCTCTTGTCATCTCGGTGCTGCTGGTGTACTGGCTTTGGCGCTCACCGCGCATACTGAGTTATCGGCTCGCGCTCAGCGTCATCCTCGGCGGGGCGTTGGGCAATGTCATGGATCGCTTACGCTTGGGCTACGTGGAGGACTTTCTCGACTTTCACTACGCTCATTGGCACTGGCCGTCGTTCAACCTGGCGGACGTGTGGATTGTTGTGGGTGCCATCCTGTTTATCTGGACGGAAATACGGCAATCGCCAGACAAGCGTCGTCGCTGACTCCGTTGCCAATCAGCAGTGGCCCTGATCCAGATCAAAGGATTGCGTGACTGTCAAGGCGCGCAACCCTGCGGCAAATCGTCCCTTCTCATGAGTGCTCGATTCGAGCACAATGTCCGCGTTTCGCGGTGTGTGGGCTAGCATGTCGCTCATGCTTGCCGAGTCCAGTCCACGCCGGATTATCGAGCCAGCGCGTCATTTCTAATCAGCCACTGCCCAGCAGTGCCCAGGCGGTCTGCGGTATGCACCGGACAGGCACCTTGGCAACAACGTCGTGCCGACGGCACGCAAGGGTCGTGTTCCTGGCGCACCTGTTGCCGATGGTCGTCTCCATGCTCTGACGAGGTCGAGAGATGAGGAAAAAGAAATACTCCCCCATTTTAACTAGATTGCCGCTATTGCTGCTGCCAGTGCTGTTGAGTGGCTGTAGCTCGGCGCTGATGGATCCGCAGGGCCCCGTCGGGGAAGCGCAGAAGACACTGATCATCACGGCCTTCTTGCTGATGATGATCGTGGTGATTCCGGTCATCGTGATGACCGTCGTCTTCGGCTGGCGTTACCGCGCCAGCAATCTGGCCGCCAAGTACACGCCGGATTGGGCCCACTCGAACAAGATAGAGATCGTCGTCTGGCTCATACCCAGCGTGATCATCCTGATCCTGGCCATCATTACCTGGAAAACCTCGCACTCGCTGGCGCCACAGAAGCCACTCGGGACAAAGGCCGAGACGCTCGAGATCCAGGCCGTCTCGCTGGATTGGAAGTGGCTGTTCATCTACCCCGAGCAGGATATTGCCACGGTCAACGAGGTGGCCATTCCCGTCGACGTGCCCGTTCACTTCCATGTGTCTTCGGGGTCAGTGATGAATTCGTTCTTCATACCCGCCCTGGGTAGTCAGATCTACGCCATGGCGGGCATGGACAACGACGTCAACCTGATCGCCAGTGAGGCGGGTGTCTATGATGGCAGGTCGTCCAACTACAGCGGCGCCGGCTTCTCGAAGATGCTCTTCGACGCAAGGGCAATGCCCCAGGGAGAGTTCGAAGCCTGGGTCGACAAGGTCAAGCAGGCGCCCAAGTCGCTTACATTCAACGACACGTACCCGACGTTGGCGGAACCGTCAACCAATGTTCCGGTGCTCTATTTTTCCGACGTATCGCCCGAGCTCTATCGCAATATCGTCGAGAGCTTCAAAAACGCTGGACGTGAGGCGGGTGGAAACAACGGCGGTGATGGCGAGGCATCCATGAGCGCGGAGGCAGCGGAGTAACATTATGTTCGGAAAACTGAGTCTTGACGATATTCCCTATGATCAGCCAATCCTCGTGGTCACCGCCATCGTTATCGCGCTTGGTGGCCTGGCTATCCTTGGCGGGCTGACGTACACCAAGCGCTGGAAATGGCTGTGGTCGGAGTGGCTGACCACCGTCGATCACAAGAAGCTCGGTATCATGTACTTCCTGGTGGCCCTGGTCATGCTGCTGCGGGGGTTTGCCGACGCCATCATGATGCGTACCCAGCAGGCCATGGCCGCCGGCGGCGCCGAGGGGTATCTACCTCCCGAGCACTATGATCAGATATTCACCGCCCACGGCGTGATCATGATCTTCTTCGTCGCCATGCCCATGGTCATCGGCCTGATGAACCTGGTGGTGCCGCTGCAGATCGGTGCGCGCGATGTCGCCTTCCCGTTCATGAACAACCTGAGCTTCTGGTTGTTCATCGCCGGTGTGGCGTTGACCATGATCTCGCTGTTCGTCGGTGAGTTCGCCAAGACTGGCTGGCTGGCCTACGCGCCCTTGTCGGGGATCAAGTACAGTCCCGGCGTGGGGGTCGATTACTGGATATGGGGGCTGCAGATATCGGGAATCGGTACCACGCTGACCGGTATCAATTTCTTCGTCACCATTCTCAAGATGCGCACCAAAGGCATGACGCTGTTCCGCATGCCGATCTTCACCTGGACAGCGCTGTCCACCAACGTGCTGATCATTCTGTCCTTCCCGATTCTGACCGCGACCATCGCGTTGCTGACCCTTGATCGTTACCTGGGGATGAATTTCTTCACCAACGACATGGGCGGCAATATAATGATGTACGTCAACCTCATCTGGGCCTGGGGCCACCCTGAGGTGTACATCCTGATTCTGCCGGCGTTCGGGGTGTTCTCCGAGGTCGTCGCGACGTTTACCAAGAAACGCCTGTTCGGCTACACCACCATGGTCTGGGCCACAGCGGTCATTGCCTTTCTGTCGTTCACTGTCTGGTTGCACCACTTCTTCACCATGGGCGCGGGCGCCGATGTCAACTCCTTCTTCGGGATCGCGACGATGATCATCGCCATTCCGACCGGGGTGAAGATCTTCAACTGGCTGTTCACCATGTACCGTGGCCGGCTGTCGTTCACGTCACCGGTGCTGTGGACGATCGGCTTCATCATTACCTTCACCATCGGTGGGATGACCGGTGTGATGCTGTCGATTCCTGCGGCCAACTATGTGCTGCACAACAGCCTGTTCGTCATCGCCCACTTCCATAACGTCATCATCGGTGGCGTGGTGTTCGGCATGATGGCGGGGATGACTTACTGGTTCCCGAAGGCCTTCGGATTCACGCTCAACGAAAAATGGGGCAAGCGTTCCTTCTGGTTCTGGATCACCGGTTTCTATGTGGCCTTCATGCCGCTTTACGTGCTGAGCTTCTTCGGTGCCATGCGTCGCATGCAGTCTTACGCCAATCCCGACTGGCAGCCGTACTTTATCGTGGCCTGGGTGGGGGCGATACTGATCCTGCTGGGCATCGCCTGCACCGCCATCCAGTTCGTCGTGAGTGTTCGCGATCGCAAGAAGAATGTGGATATCACCGGCGACCCGTGGGATGGCCGGACACTCGAGTGGGCGACATCGTCACCGGCGCCGCACTATAACTTCGCGCATCTGCCGCATGTCGAATCTCGCGATGCTTTCTGGGAACTCAAGAAGCACGGCAAGTTCGAGCAGTCAGCACCGCCCTATGAAGATATTCACATGCCCAGAAATACGGCGGCGGGCCCGATCATCGGCGCGTTCAGTATCGCCTTCGGCTTTGCGTTGGTCTGGCATATATGGTGGCTTGTCGGCGTGGGTGCCGCGGGCATGTTCATCGCCTTCATGATGCGGGTCTTCAATGACGACATTGACTACTACATTCCGGCGGCGGAAGTCGAGCGGATCGAGAAAGAGCACCATGCACGACTTGTCAATGCCGGCAGCGATGCCCGTAACGAGGATGATAACCTGGGGGTGCAGGCGTAATCATGGCAACCGATACTCTTAACAAGCACGACGCTCATGCCCAGTCCGGGCATGAGCACCACGATGCCTCAGAGATAAAGCAGTTTGGTTTCTGGGTCTATCTGATGAGCGACCTGGTAATCTTCGGGGTGCTGTTCGCCACCTATGGTGTGCTCTTTTCGGGCACGGCGGGCGGCCCGACACCGGACGAGATCTTCAATCTGCCGTTGATCCTGGTCAACACCCTTCTGCTGCTGGTGAGCAGCTTCACCTTCGGCATGGCGGTGCTGGCGATGAACGCCGACCGTGTATCGCAGGTCAAGGTCTGGCTGGTGGCCACTTTCCTGCTGGGCGCCGGCTTTATCGGCCTGGAACTCTACGAGTTCACGGAGTTGATACTCGAGGGCTTTGGGCCTGATCGCAGCGCTTTCCTGTCGGCCTTCTTCACGCTGGTGGGGACCCATGGTCTGCACGTGACCTTTGGTCTGATCTGGATCCTGGTGATGCTGGTCCAGTTGCAGACCAAGGGCCTGAACGAGATGACACGATCGAGGATCATGTGCCTGAGTCTGTTCTGGCACTTCCTGGATATCGTCTGGATCTGCGTTTTCTCCCTGGTCTATTTGATAGGAGTCCTGATATGAGCGGACAAGCCTCTCACGATCAGCACAGTCATGGCAGTGTGCGTTCTTATGTGATCGGTCTGATCGTTTCTCTCGTGCTGACCGCGATACCGTTCGCGCTCGTCATGACAGGCGCTTTCAGTACCTTGACGACGGTGCTCACCATCCTGGTGACGGCCGTGTTCCAGATCGCGGTGCAGCTGGTGCTGTTCATGCACCTGAACGCCAAGGCGGACGAGGGTTGGAAACTCGCGACATTGGTCTTCACCGTGGCGATCCTGATCCTGATTGTCGGCGGTTCGATATGGATCATGCGCCAATTGCATGCGAACGTGATGCTCGGTGGGTAAGTCGTTTCAGGTGAAAGCCAGGGCGTTTGTTTCCCTCACCAAGCCCGGGATCATCTTCGGCAATCTGATTTCCGTGGCCGGGGGCTTCTTCCTGGCCTCGCAGGGCAACGTGGACTTCGTGCTCCTGTTGGCCACGGTGGTGGGCATTGCGCTGGTGATCGCTTCCGGCTGTGCGTTCAACAACTATATCGATCGCGATATCGACCGGCTGATGGAGCGCACCCAGGACAGGGTACTGGTTCAGGGGCTGGTGTCGCCCCGAGCGACGCTGGTCTTCGCCACGTTGCTGGGGCTGGCCGGCTTCGGTGTGCTGTACATCGGCACCACGCCGACGGCCCTGCTGTTCGCGGCGATCGGCTTCGCGATCTATGTGGGCGCCTACAGCCTCTATCTGAAGCGCCACTCCGAGTACGGTACGTTGATCGGCAGCCTGTCGGGAGCGACACCGCCGGTGGTCGGTTACTGCGCGGTCAGCAACGAGTTCGACCTGGGTGCGCTGACGCTGCTGCTGATCTTCTGCCTGTGGCAGATGCCGCACTCCTACGCGATCGCCATCTTCCGTTTCAAGGACTATCGCGCTGCATCGATTCCGGTGCTGCCGGTCATTCGAGGTGTGCAAACCGCCAAGCACTATATCGCCGGCTATATCGTCGCGTTCCTCGCGGCGACGCTGCTGCTCAGCGTCGCCGGCTATGCGGGCTATGGCTATCTCATCGTCGCCGCGGCGATGGGCGGCTACTGGCTGTACATGGCGCTGGCCGGTTTTCGCACGACCAACGACGAGGCATGGGCGAAGAAGGTCTTCATCTTCTCGATCTTCACCATTACCGCCTTGAGCGTGATGATGGCCATCGATTTCCAGCTACCCGGTGCGCCGGTGTTATGGACCTCGTTACGCTGAGACGCGCATCGCTGACAAGCTATAGCGTCTCCGCACCAGGAGCGTCTCCGTACCAGGAGTGTCTGCGAACGAACCAAGCCACACGCGAGCGTGTGGCTTGGTTCGTGGTGCGCCAGGCATGGCTCACGTCTAATTCGGCGAGGTCTACTCCGGCGGAGTCTGGGCTGAACTGGTTGCCACTTGGCTGTAGAGTGACGCCAGCGGCGGCTCGGGCAGCGGGAAGGGGCGGCCGGCGAGCGACAGTGCGGCGGGCATGCCGTCGGGGGCTTCGAGCTGCTGTTTCAGGCGGCGATAATCGACCAGGAAACGCCGGCCGGCCGCTGCCTGAGTCGCGGCATCCAGGGCTTCGTCGAGGCGTGCATCGGCGTTGTCGGCGCCGGCCTGAGCGGGGTAGACCTCGGGGTAGACCTGGGCATGGAGGATGCCGGCGTTATCCCAGCCGAACTTGACCGGCTGGTTGATCAGGCGCACCGAGGTACCGACCGGGACGCGATAAATCAGATCGGCGATATCCTCCGGCAGCATACGGATACAGCCATGAGAGACGCGCATGCCCACCCCGGCCGGGCGGTTGGTGCCGTGGATCAGATAGCCCGGTATACCGAGGATCATGGCATATTTGCCCAACGGGTTGTCGGGCCCGGCGGGGATGACGGAAGGCAGCTTTTTACCGTTTTTGGCGCTTTCCTCGATGACGCTCTGCGGCGGATACCAGGCGGGATCCTCGACCTTGGCGGTGATCGTCGTGCGGCCGAGCGGGGTTTGCCAGTCCATGCGGCCGATGCCGATGGGATAGGTCTCGACACGGGGCGTCTCGCCCTTCGCGGTGTCCGGATAGTAATACAGCCGCATCTCGGCCAGGTTGATGACGATACCCTCGCGCGGACCCGGCGGGAGGATGAAGCGGGTGGGCACCACCACCTCGGTGCCTTCGCCCGGCACCCAGACATTGGTCTCGGGGTTGGCCAGGACCATGGGGTTGTAGCCGACGCCATTGCGCAGGCCGATATCGATTAGAGTCTCCTCACCGCTGGCCTCGACGGTCCGTATCTGGCCGACGATGTCACTCGATTCGGGCAATGGGTAATGGCCCACCGGCTCGTTGGCCGGGGTCTCTACCTGGGCCATGGTCAGCCGCGACAGCGCCAGCAAACCCACCAGTAGACCGAGCGTCTTGCCGCCTAGTGTCTTGTGCATCCTGATTTCCTTTGTGTGCCGGTAGCCATCCGGTGTGTCATCGCGGGTACGCTATACCAACCCGCGTTCCGGGTCCATGGCAAGGCGCTTCGAGAGTCCGAACCAAAGACGCCGCGCGACTGGTGTGGTCGGCGCGGCGCGGTGTCGTCAGAGGTCGACGCGGCGCTCAGACGTCGCGATAGAGCTCGCCGCCCTGCTCGCGGAATCGCTCGGCTTGTTCTTCCATGCCTTTGATCACCGCTTGCCGGTCGCCGTCCAGGCCGTGTTCGGTTGCATAGTCGCGGACCTCCTGGCTGATCTTCATCGAGCAGAACTTGGGACCGCACATGGAGCAGAAGTGCGCCACCTTGGCCGAGTCCTTGGGCAGGGTCTCGTCGTGGTATTTCCGCGCGGTGTCCGGGTCGAGGCCGAGGTTGAACTGATCCTCCCAGCGGAACTCGAAGCGCGCCTTGGACAAGGCGTTGTCGCGCCTCTGTGCGGCCGGATGACCCTTGGCGAGATCCGCCGCGTGGGCGGCGATCTTGTAGGTGATGATGCCGGTCTTGACGTCGTCCTTGTCGGGCAGGCCCAGGTGCTCCTTGGGCGTGACGTAGCAGAGCATCGCGCAGCCGTACCAGCCGATCATCGCCGCGCCAATGCCGGAGGTGATGTGATCATAGCCCGGGGCGATGTCGGTGGTCAGCGGGCCGAGGGTGTAGAAGGGCGCCTCGTCGCAATACTCGAGCTGCTTGTCCATGTTCTCCTTGATCAGCTGCATGGGCACGTGGCCGGGGCCCTCGATCATCACCTGGACGTCGTGCTGCCAGGCGATGCGGGTCAGCTCGCCCAGGGTCTCGAGCTCGGCGAACTGGGCCTCGTCGTTGGCGTCGGCCACCGAGCCCGGGCGCAGGCCATCGCCCAGCGAGAAGGCGACGTCATAGCGCTTGCAGATCTCGCAGATCTCCTCGAAGTGCTCGTAGAGGAAGCTCTCGCGATGGTGGTAGAGGCACCACTTGGCCATGATCGAGCCGCCGCGGGAGACGATGCCGGTGACGCGCCTGGCGGTGAGCGGCACGTAGCGCAGCAGCACGCCGGCGTGGATGGTGAAGTAGTCGACGCCCTGTTCAGCCTGTTCGATCAGGGTGTCGCGGAAGATTTCCCAGGTCAGGTCCTCGGCTGCACCCTTGACCTTCTCCAGCGCCTGGTAGATCGGTACGGTGCCGATGGGCACCGGGGCATTGCGGATGATCCACTCGCGGGTCTCGTGGATGTTGGCGCCGGTGGACAGATCCATGATGGTGTCGGCACCCCAGCGGATGCCCCAGGTCATCTTGTCGACCTCTTCCTCGATGGAGGAGGTGACCGCCGAGTTGCCCAGATTGCCGTTGATCTTCACCAGGAAGTTGCGGCCGATAATCATCGGCTCGGATTCCGGATGGTTGATGTTGCAGGGAATGATCGCCCGGCCCGCGGCAACCTCATCGCGCACGAATTCCGGGGTGATCTCCTCGGGCAGGCGGGCGCCGAAATTTTCGCCCGGGTGCTGGTGGCCGAGTATCCGTTCGACTTCTTCGGTACCTGCGTACTTTGTAGAGAGTGCTTGCCGGCGCTGGTTCTCGCGAAGGGCAATAAACTCCATTTCCGGGGTGACGATACCTTGACGGGCGTAGTGCAGTTGGGTGACGTTGCGCCCGGGCTTGGCGCGCCGTGGCGTACGCGTCAGGTCGAAGCGCAGCGGGGCCAGCGTCGGGTCGTTGGCGCGGCGGTGGCCATACTCGGAGGTGGGGCCGTCGAGCCGCTCGCTGTCGTCGCGCTCGTCGATCCAGGCGCGGCGTAGCTCGGCAAGGCCTTGGCGCAGGTCGATGTGGGCGTCGGGGTCGGTGTAGGGGCCGGAGGTGTCGTAGACCAGCAGCGGCGGATTGGCTTCATCGACGCCGGAAGTCGTGGTTGGTGCGAGGCTGATCTCACGCAACGGCACGCGGATGTCGGGACGCGTACCCTCGACGTAGATCTTGCGCGATCCGGGCAAGGCCTGGATGGCCGCTTCGTCGACTTGGGCCGTTTCGGCGAGGAAGTGGGTGGTCTTGCTCATGGTGTTCTCCCTTGGGTAGGCGCTGTCAGGGAGGACCGCCGGGAGGACAGAGGCAGGCCGATGGAATCCGGCTGCATGTCGCTTGATCCCTACGCTGGTCCTAGCCAGTTCAGGTTCAACGGGCCCCGCCATGACGCCACGGCGTATTGCCGTGCCATAAGGCGATCTCAGCCGGTTCCACCGGCACCCCGTCAAGCGTGTGCGGGAACGCGCCCGCACAGTCGGCAGTGTGGGTAACGCCGCGGCGCCGGTCAAGCGGTGTGCGAAAGGAAGGCGACCTTCGCGCCGCGTGCGACAGCAAGGCCCGGCATCATGCGCCCCAAGTAGCCGTGCGGGTTCAGCGATAGAGCCGGTGGCGGCGGTAGTCGCTGCGCTGTTGCTGCTCTTCGGGGGTCTTGCGGTAGCGCTTGTATTCCCACTGATACTGCGCCGGATCGAGGGCGATCGCCGCCTCGACGCTGACATTGACGCCGCGTGCGGCGATGGCCTCGTCGGCATCGTAGACGCGCTCGTCGGCGGCGAGGAAATGGATCTCGAACCCCTGTGGCTGGCCTTCGCCGGCTTGTCGGCGGCGGGCCACGCCGGTGACCACTCGGGCCTGGGTGCGCGCCACCAGCTTGGGCAGCAGGGTGCCGGTATAGGCCGGGCGATGAAAGAAATCGGCGAATACCCCGCCCCGCCAGTCGGGCTCCTGGTCGGGCAGGATGCCCACCGCCTCGCTACGCTTGAGCGCCTTGAGCAGCGCGGCGACGCCACGTGAATTGGTGGGCACCAAGGCCGCGCCCATGCGCTCGCGGCCCTGGCGGATCAGCGGATCGAGCTCGGCGATCTTGGGCGGCTCGTACATCGCCGTGAACGGGAAGTGTGCGGACAGCCAGAAGTTGAGGACTTCCCAGTTGCCGAAATGCGGCGCCAGCACGACCACCCCGCGGCCCTCGGCGCGGGCCTCGTCGAGCAGCTCGCGGCCGTGCACGGCCTGGATCGAGGCCTCGACCCGGGCCGGATCGGCCATCCAGGCGAAGCCCAGCTCGAGCATCGTCGCGGTGGAATGACGGAGGCTGTCGCGCGCCAGGTGAGCGCGCCGCGATTCGTCGAACTGGGGGTAGACCTCGCGCAGGTTGATATCGGTCACCTTGCGCTCGCGGGCGCTGAAGCGATAGACCAGCGGCCCCAACCGGCGCGCCAGACGCCACAGCGTGATGGGCCGGGCATGCGACAGCAGGCGCCACAGGGCGGCGATCAAGCGCGCTTGCAAGGCGCTGGGGTCGGTTCGGTCACTCATGCCGTCACGCTACCACAGCCAGGTTTCGATATTGCTCGGCGCGCGCTTTTCCTGAAGGCCCTTGAAGCCCTTGACGCAGCGCACGATCAGCCAGATCGCCAAGCCCAGCATCAGGATCAGACCGATGCCGATCAGCGACAGCAGCGCGGCGACGATGGCATACAGCAGGCCGATCCAGAAGGTGCGGATCTGGTAGCGGTAATGCCCATCCAGCCACGGCGGGCCCTTGCCGCGATACACGTAGGCGATGATCACCCCGACGATCGGCGTGATGCCGGCCACGAAGCCGGCCAGCAGCAACGCGTAGACCACCATGGCCATGGTGGTGTCGGCAGGCTGCGGGGCTTCGTCGGCGAACGTTTCGGGGCTGTCGAAAAGCGGATCGGCCATGACGGATCTCCAGGTCGATGAAGGCGGGGGGATGGAAACTATTGACGATCGGGGCGGCACAGTTCGATCAGGTTGTTGTCAGGATCGCGCAGATACAGCGAGACGATCGGCCCGCCGGCGCCCTGACGGGCCACCGGGCCGGTCTCGACCTGAATGGCCAGGGCATCGAGGTGCGCCTGTACCTCGTCGAGCGGCAGCAGGCTGCGAAAGCAGATGTCCAGGCTGCCGGGCATCGGGCAGCCGGCGCGCGGCGCGATCGAGGTATCGACCGGATGCAGGCGCAGGGCGATGTCGCCGAGCACCAGGTCGACGCGCTCGGCGTCGCGATAGCGCGCCTCCAGCCCCAGCACCCGGGTGTAGAAATCCACCGCCCGGGGGATGTCGGTGACGGTGACGACCAGATGGTCCAGGCCCGCTAGCATTGGCATGTTCCTCATGGGCTTTCATGGCTGCGCAGCCGCCGGTCGGCGACGGCGACCCGGCTTGTTCTCGGTATTCCAGCATACGCTGATACGCGCGTCGCTGTCCCGCGTCACCGAGTGACCAGTGGCATGAATCGCCAACCGCTAATACGCTGTGACAACGGGCGGTGCTGGCCGCGCAAAAATGCTTTGTTGCCGGCAGGCGCCGGCGTATAGTCCCCGCGAAATTGCGCTACTTCCATGACAGCGTTGTCCGTCTGGCGTTCCACATTGGCGTGGCACCGCCGTTACCATCGATCGTGAGGCACCCATTTCATGTCGCCCCAGTTACTGGCCATGGCCCTGGCTCCCCTGTTGGGCCTTTTCATCCTGGGGATTGGCAACGGCTTTCTGGCAACGCTGATCACCCTGCGTCTGGACGCCGCCGGCGCCTCGGCGGTAGTGATCGGCTGGGTCTCGTCGGCGTATTTCATCGGCCTGGCGATCGGTGCGCTGCTCAACGACCGCCTGTTGCTGCGCATCGGCCACATCCGTGCCTATGCCTGCTTCGCCTCGTTGGTGGCGGTGACCGTGCTGCTGGCGGGGTTATGGCTGAATCCCTGGTCGTGGTTCGTGCTGCGGCTGATCGGCGGCTGGGCGACGGTGGGTGTGTATCTGGTCATCGAGAGCTGGCTGCTGACCGCCTCCGATACCCGGGTGCGCGGTCGGCTACTGGCGCTGTACATGATTTCGCTGTATGCCGCCGGGGTGATCGGCCAACTGCTGCTGGGGGTGACCGATGCCGCCGGCGCGCAGGTGCCGTTCATGGTGATCGGGCTGCTGGCGTCGCTGTCGGTGCTGCCGATGGCGATGATTCCGCGGGTCTCGCCGCTGCTCGAGCACGCCGAGCCGCTGCCGCCGTTGCGCCTGATCATGCTCACCCCGACCGGGGTGATGGGCTGCTTCGGCTCGGGATTGGCGGTCGCCGCGCTCTATTCGCTGCTGCCGCTCTACCTGCAGCGCAGCGGATTCAGCGTTCAGCACATCGGCCAGATGATGGCGGTGATGGTGCTCGGCGGCATGTTGCTGCAATACCCCATCGGCCGCTGGTCCGACCGCCATGACCGCCAGCTGGTGCTGATCCTGATCGGCATCGCCAGCCTGGCGCTGTCGCTGGGCGCGCTGTCGCTGGCCGACTGGCCGTGGCTGCTGGCCGGCGTGCTGTTCCTGCTCGGCGGCGGCGTGTTCGCGCTCTATCCGGTGGCGGTGAGCCACGCCGCCGACCGCGCCCCGGCCGGTGCGCTGGTGCGCATGAGCCAGGGGCTGTTGCTGATTAATGCACTGGGTTCGACGCTCAGCCCGCCGTTGATCTCGCCGATCATGGCGACCCTCGGCGACGCCGGGCTGTTCTGGTCGTTGGCCGCGCTGGGCGCGGCGCTGACGCTGTTCTTCACCTGGCGGCGCAGCCGCCGTCCCGCGCCGCTGCCGGTGGCGCCGTTCACGCCCAACCCGCCGCAGACGGTGGTGGGCGCCGAGCTCAGCGTGACCGACGAGCTGGTGCGGGGAGCGATCGATCACGAGCACGCCGAGGATCTGTCGCAGGCGGTGCCCGACGTGGATGTCGCCGCGCCGCTGGTCGGCCCGCCGCCGCCGACTGCCTCGCAACCGCCGCCTGGCGAGCCCGCGCGCGAGGCGCACAGGGCCGAATTCGAGCAAGAGACCGGCGACTGGCGCAGTTAGCGATACCCGAGTAGACCGCCGATAGTGCAATGTCGGGCGCAGCGCGATGCGGTTATGCTGAAGCTGGATACCCCAATCGCGGAGGACGGCATGAGCGAGGCATTGGTTAGCGTCAACGAGCACAGCGGCGTGGCCCGGTTGACGCTGAATCGACCCAAGGCGCTGAACGCGCTGAACAGCGAGTTGCTCGGCGAGCTCGAGCGGGTGCTCGACGACCTGGCCGCACGCGACGACTTGCGCGCGGTGCTGATCACCGGCGCCGGCGACAAGTCCTTCGTCGCCGGGGCGGACATCGCCGAGATGCGCGACAAGAGCCCCGACGAAGCGCGCGACTTCGCCAGCCAGGCGTTGGCGACCTTCAAGCGTCTCGAGCGCCTGCCGGTGCCGGTCGTCGCGCTGGTCAACGGCTTCTGCCTGGGTGGTGGCTGCGAACTGGCGCTGGCCTGCGACTGGGCGGTGGCCAGCGACAACGCGCTGTTCGGCCAGCCCGAGGTGCTGCTCGGGGTGATTCCCGGCTTCGGCGGCACCCAGCGGCTGCCACGGCGTATCGGCCCGGCGATGGCGCTCGATCTGATCACCACCGGGCGCAAGATCGATGCCCAGGAAGCGCTACGCGTCGGCCTGGTCAACCGCGTGGTGCCGCAAGCGGAGCTCGAGACGCTGGCCGAGGAATTGACCCGGCAACTCGGCGCCAACGGGCCGCAGGCGATCCGTGCCGCCAAGCAGGCCATTCACGCCGGCCAGGGTCAGCATCTGGACAGCGCACTGGCGCTGGAAACCAGCCTGTTCGCACTGGGTTTCGCCGGCCCCGAGCAGCGCGAAGGGATGAGTGCTTTCCTGGACAAGCGCCCGCCCGACTTCCAGCGCTGACCCCGCAGCCGTGCCCGGCGGGTCAGCGCGCCGGGTCGATCACCCCGCCCAGCGAGGCGTTGCGGCGAAACCAGCCGGCGATGCTGGTACGCGGATAACGGGTCGGCAGCACCGCGTGCGGTACCCGGTCGGAGAAAAAGCATACCAAGGTGCCGGCTTCGGGACGCACCCGCGCGAGTTCGCGGGTGTCGTCGTGCTCGGCATAGATGGCCATCTCGCCGCCGCCGTCGGACGGCCAGTCGGGGGTCAGATAGAGCACCGTCGAGATCACCCGATTGGCGCGTCCCTGAAAGCTGTCGAGGTGGGTGCGGTAGAAGCTGCCGGGCGGGTAGTGGGCGAAGTGCGCCTCGAACTCGAACAGCCCCAGGTACAGCGCCTGGTTGATCTGCCCCTGCAGCTCGGCCATCAACGCCAGGTAGTCGCGCTGGGCCTGGCTGTCGCGATTCAGCCAATGAATGGCGTCGCCTCGGATATCGCGGCGCAGCCGGTGCGCCTCGCCGCGGCCGATCCCCGCGGTTTGCAAGGCGCGATGTTCGGCGAGCGTGTGGACCTCGGCGTGCAGGGCGCGGCACAGCGCCGGGTCGAAAAAGCGCTCGCCGACGAACCAGCCGTGGTCGACGAGCCGGTCGACCAGCGTCGTCAGCGCGGTACCATCGAGCCCCGAGAGCGGATTGGCGGAATCTGGCGCAAGCATTGGGTGGCCTAAGCGTCGATGTCGGGAATCGTCCGGCGGCGTTCCGGCCGGTAGCGCAGCGGGCTGTCGGGCGGCGCGTGGTCCAGACTCACCGGGCAGCCGAAGCCCTCGGCGAGTAGCTCGACCAGCATCATCGCCGACAGCCCCCAGATGACATGCCCCTCGGCGGGGTAGCTGGGCACGTAGCGCGGTACGCCATCGACCTCGATGACGTCGGTATGGCTGCGCCGATCGTCGAGGAAGAAGCGCAGCGGCACCTCGAAGATGGTATCGAGCTCGCCGAGTTGCGGGCGCAGCGCCAGGTCGGCGGGGATCACCCCGACGAACGGGGTGACGCGGATGCCGTGCAGCGAGATCACGTCGCTCAAGCGGCCGAGCAGACGCACCCGCCCGGGCGCCAGGGCGATCTCTTCCTCGGCCTCGCGCAGCGCGGTGGTCAGCAGGTCCGGGTCCTGGGGTTCGCGCTTGCCGCCGGGAAAGGCCACCTGACCGGCATGCTGCTTGAGATGCCCGGCGCGCCGGGTGAACAGCAGCGTCGGCTCGGCACGCTCGACGATCGGCAGCAACACTGCCGCCCGGGGCAGGGCGAGGCCGACCTTGCGCGGCGTGTGCGCTTGCAGGCGCTCGTGAAGTGTCTCTAACATGGGCGTTCCGAGAATTTAATGTTCTTATTATCCAGCCGGCCAGCCGAAAAAAGAAGGCGTCAAGCGACGTCGTGCCGCCCGAGGAGCCCATGAATTTCTGCAGTCACTGCGGCCAGCCCGTGCGTTTCGCGATCCCCGAGGGCGACGACCGCCCGCGCTATCTGTGCGACACCTGCGGCACCATCCACTATCAGAATCCGCGCATCGTCGCCGGCACGCTGCCGGTGCGCGACGAGCGCGTGCTGCTGTGTCGGCGTGCCATCGCCCCGCGTCACGGTTACTGGACGCTGCCGGCCGGGTTCATGGAAAACGCCGAGACGACCCGCGAGGCGGCGACCCGCGAAACCCGCGAAGAGGCCTGTGCCGAGGTCGAGCTGCAGGATTTGTACACATTGATCAACCTACCGCACATCGACCAGGTCTACATGATCTTTCGTGCCGAGCTCACGGGTGGTTTCGCCGCCGGCCCGGAAAGCCTGGAAGTGGCGATGTTCGCCGAGCACGAGATCCCCTGGGACGCGCTGGCGTTTCCCACCATCGAGCGCACCCTGCGCCATTATTTCAGCGATCGCCGTCAGGGCGACTTTCCGCTGCATGTCAGCGACATCGGCGAGGAAGACCGCGAGCGCTATTTCGGCAGCGCCTGACCACTGAGCTTCTGCGCACTGTCATCGGGAATAAATGGGTTCTTCGCAGATCAGCGTGAAACGTCAAGGCCTCGCTATTGGGAATAAATTGCCTCCCACGCGACCCGGCCTGGATGGCCATTTGGAGCATGGGGCCGGGGATTTTTGTGGGAGGGAACTCGTTCCCGATTGGCGCCGTGCGATTCACCCCAGCAGTTGCGGGTTGAGTTGCCATACGCTGTAGGTCAGCGCCATGGCCAGCGACACCCAGACGAGATAGGGCAACAACAGAAGTCCAGCCAGCGGGCGTACGCGCCAGAAGGCGATGAACATGACGAGGATCATGCTCCACAGCAGGATGACCTCGACAAGGGCCAGCGCCCCCAGGTGCCAGACGAAGAACAGCCAGCTCCATAACGCATTGACGGCGAGCTGGACGAGAAACAGCGCCAGCGCACCCCGCTGCCGGCGCCAGCCGCCTTCACGCCAGACCAGCCACGCAGCGATGCCCATCAGCGCGAAGAGCGTCGTCCATACCGGCCCGAAGGCACCGGCGGGCGGCGCCCAGCTGGGTTGCGCGAGAGCGGCGTAGAACTGCGTGGCATTCACCGAGGCAATGGCGCCGATCCCGGCGGTCATGAAACTGACCGCCAGCCAGCCGGCGAGACCGAGGGTCTGATGACGCCGATGTAAGCGTCTTGCATTTGCCTGAATGCTTCCATATCTATATGTCATATGTCCTCCAGCCGCCACACTTCATAGGCCGGTTCCTCGTAGGGGTGGGCCAGCTTGAGCGCGGCGACCGCGGCGTGGATGCGCTCGTCGCGGCAGACCAGCTCGACCTTGAGCTCGTCGACCCGTTCGAGCTGGCCGACCCGGCCGATATGCGGGTCGGCGCCGCCCATGGGACGAAACTGGCCGGTGCCCCGAGTCTGGAAGCAGCACGCTTCATAATCGCCGATGCGTCCGGCGCCGCTCTCGAACACGGCCTCCTTGACGGCCTCGGCGGCGTCGACGGGGATGAAGAACGCGAGCTTGTACATAAACGTCTCCAGTGGGCTTACGGGTAATGACGAACGCACAGCAAAGCCGATCAGCGATGGGGCCGGGCGTCGGCAATCGCCGCTTCATGATGGCATAATGCCCGGCGATGCCTAAACCGAAACGGATATCCGCATGCTCAAGTGGCTTGGCGTATTGTTGATCGCGCTGCTCGGCCTGCTGCAGTACAGCCTGTGGTTCGGCGAGGGCGGGCTGCGCGAGCTGACACTTATTCGCGCCCGCGCCGATTCGCTGGCGGCGGAGAACGACACCCAGCGGGCGCGCAACGAGCGTCTGGCCGCCGAGGTCGTCGATCTCAAGAATGGCCTCGATGCCATCGAGGAGCGCGCGCGCAGCGACATCGGCATGGTGCGCCAGGACGAGCAGTTCTTCTGGGTGCCTGGCGTCGAGGGCAGCGCTGGTGAGTCGGGCCGGGCCCCGAGCACCGGGAGCGGCTCATGAACGGGACGCCGTTGTGGCTGATCGTGCCGGCCGCCGGCCAGGGGCGGCGGATGGCCGCGGATCGCCCCAAGCAGTATCTGCAACTGGCCGGCCGGCCGGTGCTCGCGCAGACCCTGGCGCGGCTTCATGCGACCTTCCCCACGGCGCGCTTGTTGCTCTGCCTTGACCCCAGGGACGCCTGGTTCGATCCGGCCTGGGTGCCGTTCGCCGACTGGCGGCGCGTCGACGGGGGCGTCGAGCGCGCCGCGAGCGTGGCGCTGGCGCTGACGGCGATCGCCGAGGAGGCCGCTGACGAGGATCTGGTGCTGGTCCACGACGTTGTCCGGCCCTGCGTGCATGGCGACGACCTGACCCGGCTGCATGCCGCGCTGGTCGACGAGCCGATGGGGGCGCTGCTGGCCGTGCCGGTGGCCGACACCATGAAGCGCGCCGATGCCGCCGGCCGGGTCGCGACCACCGAGCCGCGTGACGGGCTGTGGCACGCGCTGACGCCGCAGGGTTTTCGCTATGCGCTGCTGCGTCGGGCACTCGACGAGGCCGGGCGCAGCAGCGTGGCGATCACCGACGAAGCCTCGGCCGTCGAGGCGCTGGGCCTGTCGCCGCGGCTGGTGGCCGGGCGTCGTGACAATCTCAAGATCACCCATCCCGAAGACCTGGGCCTGGCTGAGCAGATCCACGCCGCGCAGATTCTCGCGGCCCAGCACCCGGCGTCCGCCGGCCGCGTGCCGGACGCCGACCACCGCAACCCTGGAGAGACCCGCGCATGATGCGAATCGGCCACGGCTTCGACGTCCATCGCTTCGGCGATGGCGATCATCTGATGATCGGCGGCGTGCGCATCGCCCACGATCACGGCTTCATCGCCCACTCCGACGGCGACGTGCTGCTCCACGCGCTCTGCGATGCGCTGCTCGGCGCCTGTGCGCTGGGCGATATCGGCCACCTGTTTCCCGACGACGACGAGCGCTGGGCCGGCGCCGACAGCCGCGGCCTGCTGCGCGACGTCGTCGCGCGCCTCGCCGCGGCCGGCTGGCGGATCGCCAACGTCGATGCCACGCTGATCGCCCAGGCGCCCAGGCTGGCCCCGCATATCGCCGCCATGCGCGCAGTCATCGCCGAGGACCTGGGCGTGGCGCTCGGCGCGGTCAACGTCAAGGCCACCACCACCGAGCGGCTGGGCTTCACCGGGCGCGGCGAGGGCATCGCCGCCGAGGCGGTGGCGCTGCTCGAAGGCCGCCAGGATGAACGCAACAACGGCGAGCCAGCGCATGGCTGAAGCCGCCGAGACCCCGCGGCCGGGCTGGCCGCCACACTGGCCTTGCGCCCACGGCGGCCCGCTGGCGGCGGGCGACTACCGCGCCAGCCCCGAGGACTTCGTGGTCGAGGAGTGCCTGGATTTCGCCCCCGAGGGCCACGGCGAGCATCTCTGGCTGTGGCTCGAGAAGCGCGACCTGAGCACCGCCGAGCTGGCCCGGCGCCTGGCCCGGGCCTGCGCGGTCACGCCCCGCGACATCGGCTTTTCGGGGATCAAGGACCGTTTCGCGGTGACCCGTCAATGGCTGTCGGTGCATCTGCCGGGACGTGAAGCGCCGGACGATCTCGACGTGCGCCTGGGCGACATGCCGGTCTGCGTGCTGGCCCATGCGCGCCACCCGCGCAAGCTCAAGCGCGGCGTGCATCGTCGCAACCGCTTTTTGTTGCGGCTGAGCGGCCCGATCGTCGCCCATCCCGAGCTCGAGACGCGCTGGCAGCGCCTCGTCGCGGCCGGCGTGCCCAACTATTTCGGTCCCCAGCGCTTCGGTGTCGAGGGCCGTAACCTGACCCGCGCCTGTGGCATACTCGCCAGGGGCTGGCGCAAGCGCGACGACCGTCAGGGAATGATGCTATCGACCGCGCGCAGCTATCTGTTCAACGAGCTGTTGGCGGCGCGCATCCGCGCCGGCGACTGGGCGATGCCGCTGGCCGGCGACGTGGTGATGCTCGACGGCACGCAGAGCCAGTTCGTCGCCGATGCGGACGCCGGGTTGCCGGGCGGCGCGCCGCTGGCCGCGCGCGCCGCGCGGCTCGATCTGCATCCCGCCGGGCCGCTGTGGGGCGCGGGGGTGAGCGAGGCGAGGGCCGAGCCGGCGAACCACGAGCGCCGCCTGGCAAGCGACAATGCCGCGCTGTGCAGCGCTCTTGAGCGCAGCGGCGTGCGCCTGGCCCGGCGCGCGCTGCGCATCCGGCTGATCGAGCCGCGTCTCGAACGCCGTGGCGCGACGCTCGAGATCGATTTCGAATTGCCGCGCGGCGCCTTCGCCACGGCGGTGCTGCGCGAACTGATCGTGCATCCCACGCTGTAGCGTCGGGATATAAAGGAGACACGATGCGTAAATTGCTGCTTTCCAATGACGATGGCGTTCATGCGCCGGGACTCAAGGCGCTCTACGAGGCGCTCAGCGTGCATGCGCGGCTGCGCGTGGTGGCGCCGGATCGCGACAAGAGCGGGGCGAGCAACTCGCTGACCCTGTCGAGGCCGCTGGCGCTTTCGGCCCTCGACAACGGCTTCTACAGCGTCGACGGTACGCCAGCCGACTGCGTCTACCTGGGGGTCAACGGGATATGGGACGAGAAGCCCGACCTGGTGATCTCGGGCATCAACCACGGCGGCAACCTGGGCGACGACGTGCTCTATTCGGGCACCGTGGCGGCGGCGATGGAAGGCCGCAACCTGGGCATGGCGGCGATCGCCGTGTCGCTGGTCGGCGCCCAGCATTTCGAGACCGCCGGGCGGGTCGCGGCAAGCCTGGTGGGCGCGGCGGATACGTTGTCGCTGCCGCCGCGCAGCCTGCTCAACGTCAACGTGCCCGACCTGCCGTGGGAAGAGATCCGCGGCTTTCGCGTCACTCGCATGGGTTATCGCGGTCCGGCGCAGCGGCCGCTCGAGGTCGAGGACCCGCGCGGACGTACCCGCTACTGGATCGCCCCGGTCGGCGAGAACGCCGACGACGGCCCGGACACCGATTTCGCCGCGGTCGAGGCCGGTTACGTGTCGATCACTCCGCTGCACACCGATCTGACCCGGCATGCGGCGATCAGCGATGTACGGGGCTGGCTGGATGCGCTGTCTGGACAGGGGTGAGCTCAGCGGGATCGGCATGACCTCGCAGCGCACCCGCGATCGCATGGTCGCGCGGCTCGCCGAGGCCGGCATCGACGAGCCGCGGGTGCTCGAGGCGATGGCCCGCGAGCCGCGCCATCTGTTTCTTGACGAGGCCCTGGCGCACCGCGCCTATGAGGACTCATCGCTGCCCATCGGTCATGGCCAGACCCTGTCCCAGCCGTGGATGGTGGCGCGAATGAGCGAACTGGTGCTGGCCACCGAACCCGAGCGGGTGCTCGAGATCGGCACCGGCTCGGGCTATCAGACGCTGATTCTGTCGCGGCTGGTGCCGGCGGTCTGGTCGCTTGAGCGCATCCGGGTGCTGCAGGAACGCGCGCGCATGCGACTGGCGCGGCTGAGGGTCCACAATGTGCGGCTACGCTTGACCGACGGCGGTCATGGCTGGCCCCAAGCGGCGCCGTTCGACACCATTCTGCTCACCGCCTGCGCCAGCGAGCTGCCCGATGCGCTGCTGGCGCAACTTGGCGATGGCGGGACGTTGATCGCGCCGATCGAGGACGACGACGGCGAACAGTGGCTGACCCGCGTCGAGCGGCACGGCGAGCGCTACGAATATCAGCGGCTCGAGCGGGTCCGTTTCGTGCCGTTGCTGGAAGGCGTGATTCGTTGACAAGACGTGACTCAAGGAGCCAGCCATCGGCTGGTCGGGTAAAGCATGCAAGGAGTTCATCATTGAAACGAACAGTCTCGCTGTTCTTCAAGGGCGCCGGGATGGGCGCCGCCGATGCGGTACCGGGCGTTTCGGGAGGAACCATCGCCTTTGTCACCGGCATCTACGAAGAACTCATCGACACCATCCGGCGCTTCGGCCCGGACGCCTTGGGCGCCTGGCGTCGCGATGGCGCGCGCGGTCTGACGCGCCATCTCAATCTGGCGTTCTTGATCCCGCTGATGCTGGGCATCGCCATGAGCCTGGTCAGCGTCGCCCACCTGGTCACCTACCTGATGGACAATCAGCCACTGTTGCTCAACGCCTTCTTCTTCGGCCTGGTGCTCGCGTCGGCGGTGGTGGTCACCCGCCATATCGACGGTTGGCGGCTGTGGCATGTGCTGCTACTGGGGCTGGGCGTGCTGCTGGCGCAGCTGTTGCCGGGTCTGATGCCGGCGCTGGGTGGGCTCGGCGCTCTCAAGCTGGTGGTTGCCGGGGCGATTGCCATCAGCGCCATGCTGCTGCCCGGCATATCGGGCAGTTTCCTGTTGCTGAGCATGGGCCTTTACGGCACGGTAATGACGGGCATTAAGAGTCTTGATATAAGCCTGATCCTGCAGTTCGGACTCGGCTGTTTGATCGGGCTGGTGACGTTCTCGCGGCTGCTGGCGTGGCTGTTTCGCCATTACCATGCCGCCACGTTGCAGCTGCTGGCCGGGTTCATTGTCGGCTCGCTGCCGTTGCTCTGGCCATGGCGAGAAATGACGCGTTACCAACTGGGCCCCGAGCAACAGCTCATACCGCTCGACTATCGCTTTCTGTGGCCCCAGGAGTATGCCTCGCTGACCGGTGACCCGGCCCAGTTGTGGTCGGCGCTGGCGCTCATGGCCGTTGGCCTGGTGCTGGTACTGGCGGTGGGCGAACGTTCCACGTCATCCTTCAAGGAGCATTGAATTCATGCGCAAGGCCTTTCTGGTTTCGCTGCTGACCCTGACTGTGGCGGGCTGCGCCTCGTCCGGCAGTGCCCCTCAGGTCAGCGACCTGTCCGTCAGCCGCAATCAGCAACCCAAGCAAGCGGTCACCGTGCAGTCCGGCGATACCCTCTACGGCATCGCCTGGCGCAACAACATGGACTTTCGTGAGCTGGCGCGGATCAACGGCATCTCGCCACCCTATCGTATCGAGCCCGGCCAGACCCTGCGTCTAGACGCCGGGGCCGGCTCCCGGGGTCAGGCGCTGGCGTCCGCGGGGGCGTCGGGTACGCAAGCGAGCGCGATGGGCAACGCGTCCTCTGCCCAGGCGGCTGAACAGAACCCCGACTGGCTGGCCCCGGACACCCAGACGATCGAGCGTAACCGGCGACTGTCCGGCGAACCGCTGGACGGGGGAACGGCATCGCAGGCGCCCAGCAGCCAGGTGCTGGCGGGCGTCGGTGGCGCTGCCGGCCCCGGCCCCATCTACAACTTCGAGAGCCCGGGCGCCGATGGCCAGCTCAGCGAGCGCGAACGTCAGGAGCAGGCCGCTATCGCCCGTGAGCGGGCGCAGCGTGCCGCAACCGAAACCGCGAATACGGCTGACCGTGCCGCGAGCGAAAACTCGGTGGCAACGAGCGACACACAGGCGTCATCTTCCTCGGCTACAACGGACAGCCAGCAGCGTTCGACGCCCGCTGGCCAGAGCGCACCGGGTGCGTCGCAGTCCGGTTCATCGACCTCGGGCGCGACCGACGCCGGCACGGCGGTCGCCGGTGAGGCGAACGAGCCGAACGCGCAGCAGCGCAGCTACTCGCCGGTCGAGAATATTCCCTGGCAATGGCCCGCCGAGGGCGAGGTTGTTGGACGTTTTGGTGATGGATCTAACATCACCGCCGGCATTGATATAGCCGGGCAAAAGGGGCAACCTGTCAAAGCGGCAGGGCCGGGTATCGTGGTCTACGCAGGAGACGGCGTACGTGGCTATGGCAATCTCATTCTTATCAAGCACAACGATCGTTTTCTGAGTGCCTATGCGCACAACGACAGCCTTAAGGTCAAGGAAAACGACGTGGTCAAGGCGGGAGAAGTGATCGCCACCATGGGTAATACCGATGCCGATGGCGTCAAGTTGCACTTTGAGGTACGCAAGGAAGGCCAGCCTCAAGATCCCCTCGAGTACCTGCCATCGCGTTGAGGGGATCGTGATCGCCAACAGGGACGGACGACCGGTAATGCCGGTCGCCCCAGCCAGGCCAGAACAATAATTCGAGCCGGCCGATGGCTGCATTGAACGCAGCAGACAAACGGGGTAGCGACATGAGCATGCTTGAACGGGACCTTCAAGAAGTCGATCTCAACGAAGTGAATGCCGGCGTCGAGGTCGTCGACGACGGCGATGCCAAGCAGGAGGAAGCCTTCGAGAAGGCGCTTAGCCGCGAAGAGAGCAGCTACCACCAAAGCCTCGACGCCACCCAGATCTACCTCAATGAAATCGGGTTTTCCCCGTTGCTGACGCCCGAGCAGGAAGTGCATTTCGGGCGCCTCGCCCAGAAGGGCGATCCCGCCGGGCGGCAACGCATGATCGAGTCCAACCTGCGACTGGTGGTCAAGATCGCCCGACGTTATCTCAATCGCGGCCTGTCGCTACTGGATCTGATCGAGGAGGGCAATCTGGGCCTGATTCGCGCGGTCGAGAAGTTCGACCCCGAGCGCGGTTTTCGTTTTTCGACCTACGCGACCTGGTGGATTCGCCAGACCATCGAACGGGCGCTGATGAACCAGACCCGCACCATCCGCCTGCCGATTCACGTCGTCAAGGAACTCAACATCTACCTGCGCGCCGCCCGCGAGCTGACCCAGAAGCTCGACCACGAGGCGACCGCCGAGGAGATCGCCGAATTCCTCGACAAGCCGGTGGGCGCGGTCAAGCGGATGATGGGACTCAACGAGCGTGTCTCGTCGGTGGATTATCCGCTCGGCGGCGAGAGCGACAAGCCGCTGATCGAGACCCTGGCCGACGAGAACGACAGTGGTCCGGAATCCTCGCTCGTCGATGGAGACGTCAAGCAGCATGTCGACGACTGGCTGGCCGAGCTGACCGACAAGCAGATGGAGGTGGTCGTCCGCCGCTTTGGTCTGCGTGGTCACGAGGCGGCGACGCTCGAGGAGGTCGGCGAGGAGATCGGCCTGACCCGTGAGCGGGTGCGTCAGATCCAGGTCGAGGCGTTGAAGAAGCTGCGCCGCGTGCTGGATAAGCAGGGCCTCTCGCTGGACGCAATCTTCGAGTGAGGCGGAGTTGCCCACAAGAATCGAGGCATCGGCAAGCGCGGGCCCTGGCCCGCGCTTGCCGTTAGGCCGGCCATGCATTCGATGTGACTCTTTATTGTCCTTGGCCAAGCAAGGTACTGTCATTTGCTAAGCAAGCTAACATGCGGCATTGTATGTATAATGTCTGCCGTTATCGCTTGCTATCGAAAGGAAACATCGATGCCGTCACGTTCCGTCTCACTTCCGCACCCGTCGCCGCGGTCGGGCTTTGCCCGGCGGCTATTGTTCGTGCTGGTCGCTTCCGCATTGGGTGCCCAGGCCCAGGCTGCCGATCTCGCCACGATTGCCCGCGATGCCATGAAAAACAATGCCGATCTGGCCTCTTCGCGCGCCACGTTCAAGAGCGTCGAGGAAGCGCGTGATGTCCAGCGTGGCGATCTGTTGCCGCAGGTCAACGCTACCGCCAATGCCGCCAACAACCGCACGTTCGAGAGCCAGACAAGCACTGCGCGCGCCGGGGCGTCGCCCAACGACGATAACTACAATTCGGCAAGTGTCGGTATCGAGGCCACCCAGGCGTTGTTCGATGCGACCAACTGGTACGAATTGCAACGCGCCGAGGAGCAGATCGGCCAGCAGGCGCTGGTGCTGGAGGGCGAGCGCCAGCAGACGCTCTACGACGTTGCCGAGGCGTACTTCAATATCCTTCAGGCGCGCGATATCCTCGCTGCGCGGGTCGCCCAGGAGAAGGCGATCAGTCGTCAGCTCGAGCAGGCCCGCGAGCAGTTCGAGGTCGGCTTGATCGCGATCACCGACGTTAACGAGGCGCAGGCCAGCTATGACCTGGCGCGTGCCCAGCGCATCGCCGCCGAGAGCGATCTGCAGGTCAGCTTCGAGTCGCTCGAGCGGCTTACCGGCAAGCGTTACGACGCCATCAGTACGCTGTCCGAGACATTGCCCATCGAAGTTCCCCAGCCCAGCTCCCGGGATGCCTGGGTGACCCTGGCAATGGACAACAGCCCGATCCTGCTGGCCGCCAACCAGGCCATCAATGTCGCCAATCGCGACGTCGATGTCGCGCGGGCGGGCTACCTGCCGAGTCTCGACGCCTACGCCAGCTACGACTACGCGGACAGCGACAACGAATACCTCGTGGGCGAGAGCTCGGGTGCCGAGATCGGCCTGCGCGGTTCATGGGCGATCTTCAACGGCGGGAGCACCAGTGCCCAGATAAATAGCAATACCTATCAACTCGAGGCCACACAATACGACTTCGAATCGCAGCGTCGCTTGACCATTCAGCAGGTTCGCTCGCTGTACACTCAAGTGGTCAACGACGTCGAGACCGTCGAGGCCCAGCAGCAGGCGATCGTCTCCAATCGCAGCGCCCTGGAGGCCACACGCTCCGGTTACGAGGTAGGCACGCGCAACATCGTCGACGTGCTCGACGCCGAGCAGCGCCTGTATACCGCCCTGGCCAACTATGCCGAGGCGCGCTACAGCTACGTCATCGACCTGTTGGCCTTGCGCCGTGAGTCGGGCATTCTCGAGACCGCGACCTTGCAGGCCCTCAGCGAGTGGCTGCAGACCGGCGAGGAAGTTCGCCTCGCTCTGCCCAACGAAGAGGGCGGTCGCTACAAGGCGATGATGGACATCGGCGAGCCGCCGACGCCACCCAGCGAATAACGGCCGATTTGCCGTAGCCCCAAAGGCCGCCAGAAGCGCGACAATTCAGCGATCATCGCTGGATTGTCGCGCTGTTGAGTTCAGCTGCGTGAAATCATGATTCCGTTAGCAAATAATGGGTCCTTTGAATCCCGAACACGCCGTCTCAGGAGGCTCGCATGGCCCGGCCGCTCCATGCCGATATCGATCTCGACGCGCTTCGCCACAATTATCGCCTGGCACGCGATCTGGCGCCTTCCAGCCAGGCGCTGGCGGTGATCAAGGCCGATGCCTATGGGCATGGCGCCGTGGCCTGTGCCCGGGCGCTCGAGGATCTGGCGCCGGCCTTCGCCGTTGCCAGTCTCGAAGAGGCCGCCGTGTTGCGCGAGGCGGGAATCGCCAAGCCCATCGTGCTGCTCGAGGGAATCTTTGCCCATGACGAGCTCGAACGGGTCGATGCATGGGGATTGTGGCTCGTCGTGCACAGCGAGTGGCAGGTCGCGGCGCTGCTCGATTACCGGCCGCGCCGGCCGATTCCGACCTGGCTCAAGGTCGACTCCGGCATGCACCGGCTGGGCTTCGATCCGGCGCGGGCTAAGGCGCTATGGCAACGCCTTCGCGCCGTGCCCGAGCGGGTCACGGCGCTGCACCTGATGACCCATTTCGCCACCGCCGATGCGCTGGAGCCGGGCTATTTCCAATACCAGCTAGGGATGATCGAGGCGCTGGCGCAGCGACTCGGCGCGCCGACCTGTCTGGCCAACTCGCCGGCGACGCTGGCCTGGCCACAAGCGCATGGCGCCTGGAATCGGCCCGGGGTGATGCTCTACGGCAGCAACCCGCTCGAGGGCGAGAACGATGCCACGCGGGAACTCAGGCCGGTGATGACGCTGCGCTCCGAGTTGATCGCGGTGCGCGAGATCGCCGCCGGCGAGCCGGTGGGTTACGGCGGGCGCTGGCGAGCGCCGCGGCCGTCGCGGATCGGCGTGGTCGCCGCCGGCTATGGCGACGGTTACGATCGCCACGCCGCCGACGGCACCCCGGTGCTGGTCGACGGTCAACGCTGTTCGCTGGCCGGCAAGGTCTCCATGGATATGTTGACGGTGGATATCACCGATTTGCCCGAAGCCGATATCGGTAGCCGCGTGGTGCTCTGGGGCGAGGATGCGGCCAACGGCACGCGGCTGTCGATCGACGAGGTCGCCCGGCACTGCGACACCGTCAGCTACACGCTGCTGACCGGGATCTTGCCACGGGTGTCGCGGCGCTACCGCCAGCTCTGAAGAGGAAACCTGGCGGTCTGGTGGGAGGGGCTCGTTCCCGATGAAGGTGGCACAGGAGCATGGGTCGGGGGCCCTTGTGGGAGGGAACTCGTTCCCGATTGGCGCCGCCAGGCGCCCGGCATGGCCCGGCAGGCACAGTGGCCACCGCTATCGCGAATACATTCGCCCCCATCAACAGGCTGCACTGACGCTCCCCACGCCGATGGGTAAACTAGCCACTTTTCGCAGCATGACGGAAGCGCTTTCCATGACCGATACGACTTCGCCACGCTCCTTGGCCCATCCGCGCTACTGGCCGACCTGGCTATCGATCGGCCTGATGCGCCTGGGCGCCTGGCTGCCCTGGTCGCTCAAGCTGGCCGTCGGCCGGGCCATTGGCTGGTTGGCCTGGCGCTTCGGCAAGCGCCGCCGGCACATCACCGAAACCAACCTGCGGCTGTGTTTTCCCGAGCTCGACGAGCACCAGCGCGCCGGGCTGGTCAAGTCGACCTTTCTGGCCAACGGCATCGGCATTCTCGAGACGGCGACCGGCTGGTGTCGTGACCCCGAGCACCTGCGTCACCGCGTCACCTTCCGTGGTGAAGAGCACATGCACCGGGCGCTCGCCCAGGGCAAGGGCGCGCTGATCATCGGCATTCACTTCTCGACGCTCGACCTGGGCGGCGCGCTGCATTCGCTGTATTTCCCCGCCGACGTGGTCTATCGTCCGCACGACAATGCACTGTTCGAGCGCTTCATGACCCGCGCGCGCTCGCGGATCTTCGGCCAGGCGATCGACCGTCGCGACCTGCGCGGCGTGGTACGGCGCATCAAGGCCGGCCATGCGGTGTGGTATTCGCCGGACCAGGACTTCGGTCGCGATGCCAGCGTGTTCGCGCCGTTCTTCGGCGTCGAGGCGGCGACCGTCAGGCTCACGGCCAAGATCGCCCGCATGACCGGAGCGCCGGTGATGCCGCTGATCTTCCATCGCAACCCCGACGATCGCAGCTACACCCTGGAATACCTGCCGGCGCTGGAAGATTTCCCCAGCGGCGATGAAGTGGCCGACGCGACACGCATCAATGCGGTGATCGAGGCGGCGATCCGCCGCCAACCCGAGCAATACCTGTGGTTGCACCGGCGCTTCAAGACGCGTCCGCGTGGCGAGCCCGGCCTGTATTGACGCGCAGCGTCAATACAGGCCGGGCGCTGTAAGCTATAAGAAACCCCCACGACCCTGAGGTCCGTGGGGTTTTACTTACCGCTATAAGCTTACAGCTTATAGCTCCGGCGAAGCCGGTCAGGCGTCGATGCGCTTGTACTTCATGCGCTTGGGCGTGTCGCTGCCGACGCGCTTCCTGTGATCCGCTTCGTAATCGGTATAGTTGCCCTCGAAGAACACCACCTGCGATTCACCCTCGTAGGCCAGGATGTGCGTGGCGATGCGGTCGAGGAACCAGCGATCGTGAGAGATCACCATGGCGCAGCCGGGGAAGGCGAGCAGCGCCTCTTCCAGGGCGCGCAGGGTCTCGATGTCGAGATCGTTGGACGGCTCGTCGAGCAGCAGCACGTTGGCGCCCTGCTTGAGGGTCTGGGCCAGTTGCAGCCGGCCGCGTTCGCCGCCGGACAGCTCCGACAGGCGCTTCTGCTGATCGTTGCCCTTGAAGTTGAAGCGACCCACGTAGGCCCGCGACGACACTTCATAGCCATTGATGTTGAGCATGTCCTGGCCGCCGGAGACCGCTTCCCACACCGTCTGCTTGTCGTCGAGGGCATCGCGCAGCTGTTCGACATAGGCGATCTGGACCGTATCGCCGAGCACCACCTCGCCGCTGTCGGGGGTCTCGCTTTTGTTGATCATCCGGAACAGCGAGGACTTGCCCGCGCCGTTGCCGCCGACGATGCCGACGATCGCGCCCCTGGGTACCTGGAACGACAGGTTCTCGAACAGCAGCTTGTCGCCGTAGCGCTTGGCGACGTCGTGCAGTTCGATGACCTTGTCGCCGAGCCGCGGGCCGGGTGGGATGTAGATCTCGTTGGTCTCGTTGCGCTTCTGGAAGTCGCCGGACTGCATCTCCTCGAAGCGATTGAGGCGCGCCTTGCTCTTGGCCTGGCGGCCCTTGGCGTTGCTGCGCACCCACTCGAGCTCCTGCTTGATCGCCTTGTTGCGCGAGGCTTCCTGCTTGGCTTCCTGTTCGAGGCGCTTCTCCTTGGCTGCGAGCCAGTCGGAGTAGTTGCCTTCGAAAGGGATGCCCTGGCCGCGGTCGAGTTCGAGAATCCAGCCGGCGACGTTGTCGAGGAAGTAACGGTCGTGGGTGATCGCCACCACGGTACCCGAATAGTTGTGCAAGAAGCGCTCCAGCCAGGCCACCGATTCGGCATCCAGGTGGTTGGTCGGCTCGTCGAGCAGCAGCATGTCGGGATTCGACAACAGCAGCCGGCACAGCGCCACGCGGCGGCGCTCGCCGCCCGAGAGCACGCCGACATTGGCGTCCCAGGGGGGCAGGCGCAGCGCTTCGGCGGCGACTTCGAGCTTGCGCTCCAGGTTGTGGGCGTCGGCGGCCTCGATCAGGTTTTCCAGCCGCGCCTGCTCGGCGGCCAGCGCGTCGAAGTCGGCATCCGGCTCGGCGTAGGCGGCGTAGACGGCGTCGAGTTTTTCCTGCGCCTGCTTGATCTCGCCGACCGCTTCCTCGACGGTTTCGCGCACCGTCTTGTTGTCGTCGAGCTCGGGTTCCTGCGGCAGGTAGCCGACGTTCAGCCCCGGCATCGCCCGAGCTTCACCGTTGTATTCGGTATCGACGCCGGCCATGATCCGCAGCAGGGTCGATTTGCCCGAACCGTTCAGGCCGAGCACGCCGATCTTGGCGCCGGGAAAGAAGGACAGCGAGATATCCTTGAGGATCTCGCGCTTGGGGGGCACGATCTTGCCCACCCGGTTCATGGTGAAGACGTATTGCGCCATGGAAATCCGGTCGGTTGGAAATGAACGATGGGCCTCGATGATAGTGGCGGTCCAGCGGAAAGGCCAGCCAGCCGGTCTTGTGGGAGGCAACTTGTTCCCGATTGGCGCCGTCAGGCGCCCGGTATAGCCCGGCAAGTAAAGCTGCCCACCCGATCGCGAATAGATTCGCTCCCACGCGACCCGGCCCGGATGGCTCATTGGAGCATGGGTCGGGGGTTTTAGTGGGAGGGAACTTGTTCCCGATGGGTGTCAGCTATTCCACCGCCAATGAACCGCTCCCACGCAACGTCTACTCCTCCTCGTCGAGCCCGGTGAACCAGTCATCCTCGATGGCTTTCTTGAGGCGGCGCTCCTCGAGCAGGGCTTCGACCTGGCGGCGTGCGCGCAGGCTGTCGGCGCGACTGGCGCGGGGGCGTGTAAAGTGTTCGTCGTTGACGGCTTCGAAGAAGTCCTGCTCTTCGCTGGCCTGTTCTGCGATGAAGGATTCACGGCTCATGACCACCTACCTCCCTGACGCGGGTAGCTTCCGGGCATCCCGATGATGCCTTGGTCGCTATATAACGCCACCCGGCGCTCTGTACAAGAGGCTGAGGCCAATAAAATCCAGGCGCGTCGTCGTATGTGGGGCGGCCTCACTCGTGGCCGTGTTTCGTCCGTTCTTGCAACTCCTGTTGTTTCAGCCTGAGCGCCTCGAGTTCGGCCAGGGCCTCGGCGAGTTGCGTGACGTCTTTCTGCACGCCGATGAAGTAGGTCAACTGGTCCTGCTCGTCGAACAGCGGGGTAATCGACAGCTCGTTGTAGAACAGCGTGCCGTCCTTGCGATAGTTGCGCAACACCTCGCGGCACGGGCGATGCTCGCTGAGCGCCTGGCGGATGCGCGGCAGGGCGGGTTGATCGCGGTCGTCGTTCTGCAGAAAGCGGCAATCGCGGTAGAGGATCTCGTCGGCGCTGTAGCCGGTCAGGCGCTCGAATCCCTGGTTGACGTAGATCAGGATGGTCTCATCGCCTTCCTGCTCGGCGACCACGATACCGTCGACCGAGGCATCGACGATGCGTTCCAGCAACCGGGCGTCGATCATGGCGGGTCTTTTCATGCGCTTTGCTGTCCTGTGAGGTTGGCGTGCCGCGCGTACGCTGCTACAGAATTAGCATCATGGCCAGAGCGGGCAGGGATTTCAACGCGTTGAGCGTACCGGCCAGTCGCGTCCGGCTCGACCCGCAGCGCGATCTGGGGCATACCGAGAAGAAGTAAGAGGGAAGGTTGAAGAGGGGAGGCTGGAGCGGGAAGGTTGAACTTCCTTCTTCCCTCTTCCCTCTTCCTTCTTCCCTCTTCACCACCAATGCTTGCGCTTGAGCAGCGCCATCACGCCGATGCCCACCGCCACGGTAAGGGTGACGAAAAGCGTGAAACCGAGCGGGCTGTCGGTGCCGGGAATGCCGCCGACGTTGACGCCCAGCAGCCCGGTCAGAAAGCTCAGCGGCAGAAATACCGTGGTGACGATGGCCAGCATGTACATGCGCTTGTTGAGCTGTTCGTTGTGTTCGCTCCATAGCTGTTCCTGGAGAATCAGCGCGCGCTCCTGCATGGCGTTGAAGTCCTCGACGTAGCGCGACAGCTGGTTGGCGCTCTCGCGAATCGACACCTTGCTTTCGTCATCCAGCCACAGCGGGCCCTGAGCGAGCTGCGACAGACAGTCGCGCTGCGGACCCATGAAGCGCCGCAGGGTGATCAGCGGCCGGCGGATGCGGGTCAGCTCGTCGGCGTTGAGGTTGCCGCGGGCGGCGAGCTGGGCGTCCTCGAGCTCGGCCATGCGCTCCTCGAGCTGATGGGTGACATCGCCGACCTGGTCGACCAGCGTCTCGGCCAGCCAGGCGACCAGGTCGGGAACCGACAGCGCGCCTTCGCCGGCATCGATGCGCTCGCGGACCACGTTGACCGCATGCAGGGTGCGTCGACGCAGGGTGATCAGCCGCTTGGGGGTCATCCACACGCGCAGCGAGATCAGGTCGTCGGGGGCCGCGCCCGGGTTGAAGTTGATACCGCGCAGGGTGGTCACCACGCCACGCCCGAAGCGCGCGACCCGGGGCCGGGTATCCGCTTCGAGCAGCGCCTCGATTACCGCCTCCTCGAGCCCGGCCAGCGACCCCAGGTAGTCGGTGACGTCGTCGTGGCGGAAATCCAGGTGCAGCCACAGCGGGGCATTGTCGCTGTCCCAGGCGCGGTGCAGGGCCTCGTTATCGAGCTCTACGCCGCCCCCGCGGCCATCGAGACGGTAGGCGGTGACGAAGGCGCTTTCGACGGCTGTCGGCAATTGACTCGGCATGAACGGTTCCTTGTGGGCGGCGCCCCGGACTCGCCAGCGCTCGGCGGCCCGGCTAGGCTGTTCGCCTCATCCTAATGGAAGCCGCGCCAGGCGTGGAAGCGGGGGAACGAGATGACGCGCGATCAACGGGCGATGCTTTGCGGCGTCGGGGCGGTGGGGCTGTGGTCGACGGTGGCCACCGCCTTCAAGCTGGCGCTGGCCGGCATGACGCCGGCCGAGCTGATGTGGCTTGCCGCGCTGGTTTCGTGGTTGCTGATCGGCGTGCTGATGGTGCGCCGCGGGCAACTGGCCAGCGCCCTGCGCCATGGCTGGCGGACGGCTTTATGGGCCGGGCTGATGAACCCGGTGGCGTATTACCTGACGCTGTTTGCTGCCTACGACCGGCTGCCCGGGCAGGAGGCAATGGCGCTCAACTACACCTGGGCGCTGGCGATGGCGTTTCTCGCCGTGCCGATTCTCGGCCAGCGACTGACCCGTTTCGATGTGCTCGCCGGGCTGATCGCCTACGCCGGGGTGTGGACCATCGCCACCCGCGGGCAGGTGCTCGACGTGGCCTTCGCCGACCCGCTGGGGGTGGCGATGGCGCTGCTCTCGACGCTGCTGTGGGCGCTCTACTGGCTGCTCAACACCCGCGATCATCGCCAGCCGCTGGTGGCGCAATGGCAGAACTTCAGCGTCGGCCTGCCGGTGCTGACCGCCATCGTCGCCTTCGGCCCGGGGTTCAACTGGCACGGCTGGGCGAGCCTCGGCGCGGGCGTCTATGTGGGGCTGTTCGAAATGGGCTTCGCCTTCGTGCTGTGGCAGATGGCGGTGCATCAGGTCTCGCGCACCGCCAAGGTCTCCAACCTGATCTTCCTCTCGCCGCCGGTGTCGTTGCTGCTGCTGCACTTCATCGTCGGCGAGCCGATTCTGGCCTCGACGCTGATCGGCCTGGTGCTGATCCTCGCCGGGCTGGGTCTGCAGCAGTTGCAGAAGGCGCCGCTGCCGGTTTCAGAGCCTTAACGCAGCAATTGATACTCGAACAGCAACTGCTTGAAGTCCTGGCGCTGGTGGGCAAAGAGGTAGATGGAGACCTGGTTTTCCTCGGGCCAGAAGCGATAGATGACCCGATAGTCGTCGACCAGCAGCTCGCGATAATGGTCGACGCCCATTTCCAGGGCGATGCGACAGATACGATAGGTGCCGGGTCTTTGCGACAGCCGCTCCAACGTGCTTGAGAGCAATCGCAGGGAAAGCGCCTGGGCCTGATCGATCGGCATCTCCAGCTTGTCGATCAGAAAGTGCTCACAGGCCTCGAGCGTCGCATCTGCGGTTTGCTCGAAGGTGATCTCGACAGGCGAGTTCACATCGACTCGCCTCTGTCGGCTTCGTGGCGAGCTTCCAGCTTCGCCATGAATTCCTCGGCGCTCATGGTCTTGCCTTCCGCGCGGCTCTTTTCGCCCAGACTCAGCAGCTTGAGCAGGGCAATGGCTTGCTCCCGGCGCTCATGGGCGGCGTAGGATTCGACCACATAGGTCGGCTTGCCCTTCTGGGTGATCACCAGTGGTTCTTGCACATCCAGAGTGGCGGCGTTTTTCTTCAGGTAGCTGATGGTTTCGACACGCATGGCTCGCTTCTCCAGTTGAGTGGTCTTATCTTGGTCTTTTTTTAGTCTTTAGGCAATGTGGCCTCGGCGACGGCCTGCTCGGGCAGCAGCTTCTCCAGCGCCGGCCAGATGTTGTCGAGGACCAGGGGCTGCGCCTCGGCGGTGGGGTGGATGCCGTCGTCCTGCATCAGCGAGTCGTCGAGCGCGATGCCCTTTAGGATGAACGGCACCAGCGGCACGTCGTAGCGCTCGGCGAGGGTGCGGTAGACCCGACTGAAGGCATCGGCGTAGGCTTGCCCGTAGTTGGGCGGAATGCGAATGCCCAGCAGCAGCACTTCGGCGCCGGCCTGCTGGCTGGTCTCGATCATGTCCGCCAGGTTGGCGCGCATTTGCGGCGGCGGCAGGCCGCGCAGGCCGTCGTTGCCGCCGAGCTCGAGCAGAACGATGTCGGGCCGATACTGTCGCAGAAGTTCGGGCAGTCGCGTGGCGCCGCCCGAGGTGGTTTCGCCGCTGATGCTGGCGTTGATCACCTCGATTTCGTCGGCGAGCCGCTCGTCGAGCAGCTGCACCCAGCCCGACTCGCGCTCGATGCCGTAGGCCGCGCTCAGGCTGTCGCCCATCACCAGCAGCTTGGGCGCCGCCATGGCCGGCCCGGCCCAGGCCGCCAACAGCAGCCATAACAACAGCGCCGCCAGCCAGGTACGTTTACCATTGTGGTCGGACCATCGCCCAACCAAGCCTCGCCCAACTATAGATTGCCCAACTATAGATTGCCCAACTATAGATTGCCCAACTATAGATTGCCCAACTACAGGGAACGTTTGTCTCATGTCCAACTCCCAAGCGCGTGAATCATCGGTGTCCTCGGTACCCATTCTACAGGCCCGGGGGCTCAGCAAGCATGTCGACAGCGGCGAGCGCCGGCTGACCATCCTCGATCGGCTCGACATCGGCGTGACGGCCGGCGAGAGCGTGGCGATCCTGGGCAGCTCGGGCTCCGGCAAGTCGACCCTGCTGGGCCTGCTGGCCGGGCTCGACGTGCCCAGCGCGGGGAGTCTCGAGCTGTTCGGCGAGTCGCTGCCGGCGCTCGACGAGGACGGTCGGGCGCGGCTGCGTGCCGGGCGGGTCGGCTTCGTGTTCCAGAATTTCCAGCTGCTGCCGACGCTGACCGCGCTGGAAAACGTGCTGCTGCCGCTGGAACTCGCATCCGATGGCGATCCCGCCGCGCGCGGGCGTGAATGGCTACAACGGGTCGGGCTCGGCGAGCGTCTCGACCATCTGCCCAAGCAGCTGTCCGGCGGCGAGCAGCAGCGCGTCGCTGTGGCGCGGGCCTTCGTCACCCGGCCCGAGCTGGTGTTCGCCGACGAACCCACCGGCAATCTCGATCGCGAGACCGGGCGGACCGTCATCGACCTGCTGTTCACGCTCAACCGCGAGGCCGGCACCACGCTGGTGCTGGTCACCCACGATCATCACCTGGCGCGGCGCTGCGGGCGCTGCCTGCGTCTCGACGCGGGGCGGCTGGTGGCGCTGGATCGCGACGAGGTCGAGGCATGAACGGCATGCTCGGACTCTCGCTCAAGGGGCTGCGCCGCGACCTGCGCGCCAGCGACGTACGGGCGCTGTTCATCGCCCTGGCGCTGGCGGTGGCCGCGTCGACGATGATCGGCTTCTTTCTCGACCGCCTGGATCGCGGCCTGACCCGCCAGGCCGGCCAGCTGATGGGCGGCGACATCAAGCTCGAACAGGGCCAGCCGTTCGACGAGTCGCTCTACCAGACGCTGCGCGACGCCGGGCTGACGCTCGCCGACCAGGTCGACATGGTCTCGATGATCAGCCGTGGCGAGGCCTTCCAGCTGGCCAGTCTCAAGGTGATCGACGACGCCTATCCGCTCTACGGCGAAGTCCGCGTCGACCTCGGAGACGGCCAGATCAGCCAGTTGCCCCGGGGGCCCGAGCCGGGCTCGGTGTGGATCGCGCCGCGCCTCGCCCAGCTGCTCGGCGTGGGCGTCGGCGACAGCGTGCAGGTCGGTCAGGCCGAGCTCACGGTCAGCGGGCTGATCGAGCGCGAACCGGACCAGTCGGCGGGCTTTTCCAGCTTCAACCCGCGACTGATGATGCGCATTGCCGATCTCGATGCCACCGGACTGGTGCGTCCCGGCTCGCGCATCGAGTACGAACTGCTGGCCAGGGGGTCGCCCGAGGCGGTGGCCGGCGTCGACGCGCTGCTCGAGCGTCTCGCCGGCGAGGGCGTCGATGTCGAGGACGTGCGCGACGATCGTCCGCAGCTGGGCAGTGCACTGGAGCGCGCCGAGAAATACCTGAGCCTGGCGGGGCTGGCCGCGGTACTGCTCGCCGGGGTCGCCGTGGCGATGGCCACCCGCCGCTATGTCGACCGCCACCTGGATACCGCTGCGCTGCTGCGCTGCTTCGGCGCCACCCAGTCGCAGCTGTCGAGCCTGTTCGCCTGGCAATTGCTGTGGCTGGCGCTCAGCGCCTCGGCGCTCGGCGCGCTGCTGGGGCTGGCCGGGCAGGCCGGCCTGCTGGCGCTGCTCGCGCAGTTCCTGCCGATGGAGCTACCGCCGCCGGGCATTCTGCCGCTGCTGATGGGCGTGCTCACCGCGCTGGCGGTGCTGGTGGGCTTCGCCGGGCCGACCCTGTTGCGACTCAAGCGGGTCAGCGCGCTCAAGGTACTGCGTCGCGAACTCGACCCGCTGCCCGCCTCGGCGTGGCTGGTGGTGGCGATGGCCAGCCTGGTGTTCGGCGCACTGCTGTGGCTGTATTCCGGCGATCTTGCACTTTCCGCGGCGCTGCTGGTGGGCGGGCTCATCGCCCTGGCGCTGCTGTGGGGGCTGGGCTGGCTGCTGCTCGGCCTGGTATTGCGCCTGGCCGGACGCAGTGGGTCGGGGCAGGGCGCTGCCGGCAGCGGCGGTTTCGCCCAGGCGCTGCGGCTCGGCGCCCGTCAGCTGGCACGGCGGCGTCAGGCGAGCCTCGGCCAGTTGCTGGCGTTCGCCGTGACCTTCGCGGCGATGGCGATTATCACCCTGGTGCGCGGCGACCTGCTGAGCGCCTGGCAGGCGCAGCTGCCCGCGGACACGCCCAACTACTTCGCGATCAATATCCAGCCCGGCGAGCGTGACGGCTTCGTCGAGCTGCTCGATGGCGCGGTGGATGCGCGCACCGCGCTGTACCCGATGGTGCGTGGCCGGCTCACCGCGATCAACGGCGACGAGCCCCGCGAGGTGGTGCCTGAAGAGAACCGCGGCGACAACGCCCTGCAACGCGAGCTCAACCTGACCTGGCGCGCCGACGTCCCCGAGGGCAACCGCGTGGTCGCCGGCGAGTGGTTCGCTGACGATAACGGCGAGCCGGTGGACGGTGATAGCGGACGGCCGGTGCCGATCTCGGTCGAGGACGGCCTGGCCGAACGGCTCGGCGTGGGGCTCGGCGATACCATGAGCTTCACCGTCGGCAGCGACCGGGTCACCGGCGAGATCACCAGCCTGCGCGATCTCGACTGGGACAGCTTCCGGCCCAACTTCTTCGTGATCTTCCCGCCCGGGGTGCTCGAGCGCTACGGCCACAGCTACATCACCGCCTTCAAGCTCGACGCCAGCGAGCACCGCGACCTGCTGAGACGCGTGGTCGAGGCCTATCCCGGCGTGTCGCTGCTCAACGTCGATGCCATTCTCGAACGGGTTCGCGAATTGCTGGCACAGGTCACCCGCGCCGTGGAACTGGTATTGATATTCGTGCTGCTGGCCGGGGTCAGCGTGCTGTACGCCGCGCTCACCGCCAGCCACTCGCTGCGCACCCACGAAAGCGGCCTGCTGCGGGCATTCGGCGCCGGCGACCGGCTGATCTCGCGCATCCAGGGCGTCGAATTCGCCCTGCTGGGGCTGACCAGCGGGCTGATGGGTGCGCTGCTCGCCGAGCTCGCCGCGGCCGGGGTGTATGTCGGCTGGCTGGACCTGGCGCCGCGCCTGCATCTCACGCTGTGGCTGGCGCTGCCGCTGGGCGGGGCGCTGCTGATCGGGCTGATCGGCCACCTGCTGGCGCGCGGGGTGCGCCGGCAGACCCCGATGGCCAGCCTGGGGCTGCTGGGCGAGGCGTGAGGCAAGCATCGGCTACTGGTGGAATCGTCTTCAGCGTAATAACATGGTTATTACGCTGATTGGCCAGGAGGAGCCATGAGAACGACATTGCGTAAGATAGGCAATTCACGCGGTGTGCTGATTCCCGCGCTACTGCTCGATGAGTGCGGTATCGATGGCGAGATCGAGCTGCACCAGGAAAACGGGCGCATCGTCATAGAGCCGATAAAGCCGGCCCGTCAGGGATGGTTCGACGACTATCAGGAACAGCGAGATACCGACGCCTGGCAGGGATTGCCCCCGGATACCGACAGTGACGATTGGGAATGGTGAAACGGCCAGAATCCGTTCGGCGCGGCGATGTCTTCTGGGTGAACCTGGACCCGACCCTGGGCAGCGAGATACGCAAGACCCGGCCCGCGCTGGTCGTCTCGCCCGATGACATGAACGCAGCCTTGCCGCGTGTCATCGTGGCGCCCATCACCAGCAAGGGCCAGCCATTGGGCTGTCGGCCCGAACTGACCTTTCAGGGCAAGCGAGCCCGCATCCTGCTGGACCAGGTGCGCTGTATCGATAAAACCCGCCTGCTGGGTCGGCTGGGCGAGATCGACAAGGCGTTATGGCACCCACTGCTACTGGAAATGTTCGAGTAGATTCGAAAACTGCTAACCGGTGAAAGGTAAGGGCGAGTTCATGACCAACTGGCTATAGCAGAGCTAAACCCAAGGTGAGAAATTCTCGGGTCGGCTTGACCGGCTTTCATGTGAAAGGCCGGGAGCGCTGGGGTATCATGACGCCTGATTTTTTCGCTTTAAGCCGAGGATTATCGCCGATGTTCACCCGTGATATGCAGGTTGCCGGATTCGACGACGCGTTGTGGGATGCGATGCGCAAAGAGGTCGCTCGCCAGGAGGCGCACATCGAGCTGATCGCCTCCGAGAACTACGCCAGCCCGCGCGTCATGCAGGCCCAGGGCACGCAGCTGACCAACAAGTACGCGGAAGGCTATCCCGGCAAGCGCTATTACGGCGGTTGCGAGCACGTCGACGTGGTCGAGCAACTGGCCATCGACTACGCCAAGCAGCTGTTCAACGCCACTTACGTCAACGTCCAGCCGCACTCCGGCTCGCAGGCCAACGCCGCGGTGTTCCAGGCGCTGGTCAAGCCCGGCGACACCGTGCTGGGCATGAGCCTCGACGCCGGCGGCCACCTGACCCACGGCGCCAAGCCCAACTTCTCGGGCAAGCACTACCATGCCGTGCAGTACGGCCTGGGCGAGCACGGCTTGATCGACTACGACCAGGTCGCGCAGTTGGCCCGCGAGCACCAGCCGAAGATGATCATCGCCGGCTTCTCGGCCTATTCACAAATCATCGACTGGGCGAAGTTCCGCGAGATCGCCGACGAAGTGGGCGCGTTCCTGCTGGTCGACATGGCGCACATCGCCGGGCTGGTCGCCGCCGGCGTCTACCCGAGCCCGTTGCCCCACGCCCACGTGGTCACCACCACCACCCACAAGACCCTGCGCGGCCCGCGCGGCGGCCTGATCCTGTCCGCCGAGGACAACGCCGACATCGAGAAGAAGCTGCAGTCGGCGGTCTTCCCGGGCGGCCAGGGCGGCCCCTTGATGCACGTCATCGCCGCCAAGGCGATCTGCTTCAAGGAAGCCATGGACCCAGAGTTCAAGAGCTATCAGCAGCAGGTGGTGAAGAACGCCCAGGCGATGGCCGGGGTGTTCCTCGAGCGTGGCTTCGACGTGGTTTCCGGCGGCACCGAGGATCACCTGTTCCTGCTCTCGCTGGTCAAGCAGGGCCTGACCGGCAAGGACGCCGACGCCGCGCTGGGCCGTGCGCATATCACCGTCAACAAGAACGCCGTGCCCGGCGATCCGCAGAGCCCGTTCGTCACCTCAGGGCTGCGCATCGGCACCCCGGCGGTCACCACCCGCGGCTTCGGCGAGAGCGAATGCCGCGACCTGGCCGGCTGGATCTGCGACATCCTCGACGCCCTGGGCGAGGGCGACTCCAACGTCGCCGAAAGCGAGGTCAAGGCCAAGGTCGATGCGGTCTGCGCGCGCCTGCCGGTATATCGCTGAATGACGTGATACCGTGGCGCTGAGCGGTGTCACTAGTATTCAGGCCATGTCCCTGCAAGAGACATGGCCTTTTTGTCTGACAGCCTGGCAATAGTCCCTTTGCCGGTGGTGCGTAGAATTGGGCAAGATAGGCTGCGATGAACGCTCGGTGCGCTGCGGCAAGCGACATAGGGGGTGGCAATGGCCGACGATATCCGCTGGGAACAGCGTTTTTCAAACTATATCAATGCGCTATCACAGCTTGAGCAGGCTGTCGAAGCATATGGCGATACGGAGCTGGATATCATCAAGGAGGGTGTCATCCAGCGCTTCGAGTTCACGCACGAACTCGCCTGGAAGGTCATGAAGGATTACCTCGAGCATGAAGGTATCCAGAACGTGACTGGGTCGCGCAGCGCGGCCCGCCATGCATTCAACATCGGCCTGCTGCAAGATGGTCAGGTATGGATGGACATGATAGAAACCCGCAATCACACGGTGCATGCCTACCGCCGCAGCATCCTGGAAACCGAGTTCCAGAAGATCGTCGAGCGCTACTATCCAGCATTGAAGCAGTTTCGGGAGATGATGGAGCAATATCGCTGATGTTCGGCTTGTCGGAGAACACGATCGAAGCCATCCGTGGTGCCCTGTCAGCCTGCCCCGGCCTAGAGAAGGCGGTGATCTACGGTTCGCGGGCCAAGGGGACCTTTCGGCCCGGTTCCGATATCGATCTGGTGCTTTATGGCAGCATCTCCGACGAAGACCTGCTCCGGCTACTGAACCGCGTCGATGAGCTCAACACACCCTATCTTTTCGACATCGTTCGCTATCAAGATATCGACAATGATGAGCTGCGTGCGCATATTGCGCGGGTCGGCCAGCGATTCGACACGGCATAGCCCCTACAATCGCTGTGACGACGACTGCAGAGTTCGTTCGTCACTTCCGATTTGCGCGCGCCTGCTGGCATATCGTCAAACCTGGGCGGCATACCATCCGGGCCTCGGCTTAGCGAGGCCCGATCGACTGAATACTCCCGTTTACCCCTAGCTGATCGAGGCGTCGCTTGCGACGCCTCGATCTATTCTATGTCCCCTCTCATGATGCCGGCGAGAATCTGATATCCTTGGCGCCCGGTCGGTTTGGGCTTGGACGCCTGCTGCCGTTACATCCTCTGTTCTTCGTCCTATAGCGAGCGATTGCATGGCCACCCAGAAAGAAGCCACCGATCTGCAGCGCGCCCTCAAGGTGTGTCGCGGATCATTCTTTTCGGTGGGGTTTTTCAGCATGTTCATCAATTTATTGATGCTGGTGCCCCCCTTGTACATGTTGCAGGTCTACGATCGCGTGATCAGTTCGCGCAGCGAAGAAACCCTGTTCATGTTGACCTTGGTCGTGGTGTTCCTGTTCATGGTCATGGGTGGGCTGGAACTGGTGCGCTCGCGGATTCTGATTCGCGTCGGCAATCGTCTGGACAAACTGGTCAATGAGCGCCTTTACAGCGCGATGTTCCGGCGCAGCGTGCTGACCCAAGGCAAGCAGACCGCGCAACCGCTGAGCGACCTGACCAACCTGCGTCAGTTCCTAACCGGCAACGGGCTGTTCGCCTTCTTCGATGCCCCTTGGGTGCCGATCTACCTGGCCGTGCTCTATCTCTTTCACCCCTGGCTGGGCGTTTTCGCCACTGTGGCGGGTGTCGTTCTGCTGGTGTTGGCGATAGCCAACGAGAAGGCCACCAAGACGCTGCTGGCCGAGGCCAATAACGACCATATCAAGGCTCAGGATCTGGCCAATTCCAACCTGCGCAACTCCGAGGTGCTGCATGCCATGGGCATGCTGCCGGGGATCATGGGGCGCTGGGCCGGCAAGCATCACGAATTCCTCTCCAAGCAGTCGCAGGCCAGCGATCGCGCGGGCGCGCTGACCAATGCCTCCAAGGTCCTGCGCATGCTGTTCCAGTCGCTGATCCTCGGCCTGGGTGCATTCTTGGTGCTCCAGGGCGAGATGACGCCGGGCATGATGATCGCCGGCTCGATCCTGATGGGCCGGGCCCTGGCGCCGATCGACCAGATGATCGGCAGCTGGAAGGGCTTCGTCAGTTCGCGCAGCGCCTATCATCGCCTCAACGAACTGCTCGAGCAGATTCCCGACGAGCAGCGCCGCATGTCGCTGCCCACGCCGCGTGGCGACATCGCCATCGAGACCGTCGCCGCCGCGCCGCCGGGGGTGCGCATGGCGACGATTCGCGGCATCAACTTCAGCGTCGACAAGGGCGAACACATCGGCATCATCGGTCCCAGCGCCGCCGGCAAATCCACCCTGGCGCGAGTGCTGTTGGGCATCTGGCCGTCGCAGGTTGGCACGGTACGCCTCGACGGCGCCGATATCGTCCAGTGGAACCGCGACGAACTCGGCCCGCACATCGGCTATCTGCCCCAGGACATCGAGCTGTTCGACGGCACCATCAGCGAAAACATCGCCCGCTTCGGCGAGGTCGATGCCGAGAAGGTCGTGGCCGCTGCCAAGAAGGCCGGCGTACACGAGATGATCCTGCAGTTGCCCAACGGCTACGACACCTATATCAATGCCGCCAGCGGGGCGCTGTCAGGCGGCCAGCGTCAGCGCGTGGGGCTGGCGCGTGCGCTGTATGGCGATCCGGTGCTGGTGGTGCTCGACGAGCCCAACTCCAATCTCGACGATAGCGGCGAGCGGGCGCTGGGCGAATCGATCAAGCAGCTCAAGGCCGAAGGCGTCACGCTGTTCGTGATCAGTCATCGCAATAGCGTACTCAAGCACGTCGACAAGTTGCTGGTGCTCAAGGAGGGCCAGGTCAGCATGTTCGGCCCCCGCGATCAGGTGCTGGCCCAGTTCGCCAAGACGCCGGCGCAAAAGGGCAACAATGCCCTGGGTCGGTCGAATACCGGCCGGCTGACCGCCGTTCAGGGGGCGAACAACCCCGGCAATGCCGACAAGCCGCAATCTCGGGAGCATGAGTAACATGGCAGGCGACAATTCCCGCAGTATCGATATTACGCCGCCTCGGCAGTTGACCTCCGACGAGTCGGCGCCGGCCAGCTCGCTGCCCACCAGCGACAAGAGCTATCGGCGTCTGGGCCTGGCGATTCTGCTGGTCGCCTTCGGCGGCTTCGGCGGCTGGGCGGCCACCGCCGACCTGGCAGTTTCGGTTGTGGCGCCAGGGTCGGTCTCGGTCGAATCGTTCAAGAAGACCATTCAGCACCTGGAGGGCGGCATCGTCGACGAAATCAACGTCGAGGATGGCGACCATGTCGAAGCCGGGGACACCTTGCTGGTGATCGACAAGACCCAGGCGCGCTCGCAGCTCGAGATCTCGCGCTCTCAATATCTGATCAATCGCGCCGCCGAGATCCGCCTGCTCGCCGAGCAGGAAGGCGCCGAGTCGCTGACGTTCCCCGATGAACTGCTCAACAGCGACGCCCAGCGCGTCAAGGAAGTGCTGGCCGTTCAGCGTGCGCTGTTCCAGGCGCGTCGCGGGGCGCTCGAAGGCACCCTCAGTGCCCTCGACGAGCAGATGGCCCAGATGCGCGAGCAGATCGACGGCTTGCAGGGCATGATCGAGGTCAACCAGGCGCGCATGGCGTCGTTGAAGGAAGAGGCCCAGGACTACCGCTCGCTGTTCAAGGAGGGGTTGGGCGACAACCAGCGGCTGCGCGAGCTGGAGCGCCAGGTCATGCAGTTCCAGGGCGAGGTCGCCCAGAATCGCTCCAAGATCGCCGAGCTCAAGTCGCAGATCAGCGAGAACAAGGTCCAGAAGCAGGTCAAGATCCAGGAGTTCCAGAAAGAGATCGGCGAGCAACTGCGCGAGGCCCAGGCCAACATCGCCGATGCCGAGGAGCGCATCACCGCGCTCAGCGATCAGGTCAAGCGCACCACCGTCACCGCCCCGGTGACCGGCACCGTGGTGGGTTTGAAAGTGCACACCGTCGGTGCGGTGATCAAGCCCGGCGATCCGATCATGGAAATCGTCCCGTCCGGCGATAACTTCGTCGTCGAGGCTCGCGTTCCCGATCGCGACATCGATAATATCTATCCCGGGCAATACGCCGAAATCCGCTTCAGCGCCTTCAATCAGCGGCTATCCAACGTCATCGATGGCGAAGTCATCAACGTCAGCGCCGACTCCTTCGAGGACGAAGCCACCGGGGCCAAATACTACAAGGCGCGGGTCAAGGTGACCGACGAGGGCAAGAAGGAGATGACCGAGAACATGCAACTGCTTGCCGGCATGCCCGCCGAAGTGCTGATTCGCACCGGCGAGCGGACGTTCGCCAGCTACATGACCAAACCGATCACCGACATGCTGGCTCGCGCCATGCGGGAGAATTGAGCATGCAACGCCCACGCACGTTCCGCACGGGGCTGCCCGGCCTTTTGCTGATAGGGCAGCTGTTCTCGCCACTGGCCGCCGCTCAAGCGACGTCGATAATGGATGAGGTCGATGCCAGCCTGCCGGCGCTGGACGGGTCGCTGAATGGTTCGCTGAAGGATCAGACAGTCGGCACTGCATCGGCTCCGGCGCCAGGTGACGCACGCAGCGAGGCACTGCCCTCGTTGCCGCGACTGTTCGCTCTGGCGCTCGAGAACGATGCCGACCTGGCCAGCCAACGCTACGATGCCGAGGCCACCGCGCAGCAGGTGCCCATGGCTCAGGCCGGGCTCAAGCCGCAAATATCGGCCAGTGCCGGCTATGCCTACCAGAAGTCGGACAATTACTACACCGACAACCCGGCCTATAATCCCGATAACGAGCTCAGCGGCGCCGGCGACGATTACGAGGCGCGCTATCAAGGTATTACCCGCGACCAGACCTGGCAGGTGCAGCTGACCCAGCCGCTGTTCAGCCTCGAGCGTTGGCGCAAGGTCGACAAGGCCGAGGCGCAGAGCGATGCGGCGCAATTGGAAGTCGCGGTCGCCGAGCGCGACCTGGCGTTGCAGGTCGCGAAAGCCTACCTGGACGCCTTCGTGGCCTCGCGCAAGCTCGGCTTGCTTGCCTCGAAGCAGGAATCGCTGACGCTTCAGGTCAGGCAGGCCCAACGCGCCTACGACCTGGGCGTCGGCGATCGCATCAACTTGCTCGAAGCCCAGTCGCGGCTCGATCAGGCGGTCGCCGATACCGTCAGCGCCGAGAACGAACTCAACAACGCGCTGAGCATGCTGGAGCGCTTGACCGGGCAACTGCCCCAATTCGCCGGTAGCGGCCTGGGCGATCTCGGCGGGCTGACGCTGTCGGGAAGCTGGGACGAGCCCGAGCCCTGGCTCGCGCGCACGGTCAACAACGTCGAAGTCGCCCTGGGCAAGCAGCAGATGGAAATCGCCCGGGCCGACACCGGTGTACGCCGCGCCGGACGCTACCCCGAGCTCAATCTCAATCTTTCGTATTCGGATCGCGCCTCCAACGACCCCTTCCGCGAAAGCAGTGACACCTCGGCCAGCTTGCGCCTGAACGTGCCGATCTATCAGGGTGGTTACACCAGCGCCAGCGTCAAGCAGGGCGAGCTTGCTCAGCAAGCCTCCCAGGCGGGCTACATCAATGCGCTCAAGCTGGCGCGCCAGGAGGTTCGCCAGCGCCTGCGTAGCCTGCAAGGCGATGCGCGTCAGATCGAAGCGCTCAAGCGCTCGATCGAATCCGCCAGCCTGTTCCTGGAGGCCGCCGAAAAGGGCGAACAGCTGGGGCTTCGCGACCTGGTCGACGTGCTGAATGCACGCGCCGATCTCTACGACCTGCGTATCCAATTCGTCGACGTCGTGCGCCAGTACCTGCTCGACCGGTTGAACCTGCAAGCCGCCGTCGGCGATCTGGGTACCCAGGATCTGGTCGACAGCATGGCGCTGCTGTCGCGTGTAAGCGGTTAAAAAGACATGGCGTCGCGAACGAGCAATGAAATGTTGCGTCTGGTCATGCGCGGCTTCGATGCCGCCCTGGCCATGGCTGTCGGCGCCTTCTTCCTGTGGTGTCTGCCCAATCTCGACTATATCTACGGAATCGAATATCCCCTGTTGATCATCGCTGGGGCTCTATTGTTACCCGCGGTAGGTGAGATGTTCGGCCTCTATCAGGCATGGCGTGGTCGCAGCATATTCAGCATGTTCGGTACCTACGTCATCAGTTGGGCGGTCACCGTTCTGCTGATCAGTGCCTTTCTGGTCGTCACGCAGAGCGGCTATATCTATTCGCGCTTATGGATGGCGCTTTCCAGTCTGGGCGTCCTGGCCATCGGCCTGTTGGCGCGGGGGGGGCTGTACGTTTACCTGCGTCGCCTGCGAGCGAGCGGACACAATCTCAAGTCCGTGCTATTCATCGGTCGTCCCGAGAACGTCGACCAGGTGCGCCAGCGGCTGACCGAAATCCCCTATGCGGGCTATCGCATCGACAGACTGATCGTGCACGAGGATGAGGCTCAGGTCCTCAATCAGGTTCGCCTGTTGGTCAACGATTCAGTTTTCAGTCGTACCTTCGACGAGATATGGCTGAGCTATCCACTGAATCACGGCAATACCGTCAAGGCACTGGCCGATCAGTTGATCGCCGTGCCGGTCGACGTGCGCTACTTTCCCGATCTTTCAGATGTGCGATTGCTCAATCATCGCATGACCCAGGTCGCCGACATGTTTTCCATCGATCTCAACTACAGCCCCTTGCGCGGTCCGGCGCGGATTGCCAAGGCGATAGAAGACCGGTTGCTGGGGACGTTGCTGTTCGCGCTCTTCGTGCCGGTCATGCTGCTGATCGCAGCGGTCATCTGGCTAACCATGGGGCGCCCGATATTGTTCAAGCAGTACCGCCACGGCTTGGATGGCAAGCGTTTTCGTATCTACAAGTTTCGTACCATGCACAAGCATGAGACGGGCAGCAGCACCCAGCAGGCTCAGCATCTGGATGGTCGCATTACTCGGCTTGGGTATTGGCTGAGGCGAACCAGTCTTGACGAGCTTCCGCAGTTCTATAACGTATTGCAGGGCCGAATGTCATTGGTCGGGCCCAGGCCCCACGCAATGGATCATAATGCCTTGTACAAGGATATGATCGGTGCTTACATGCAGCGTCATCGCGTCCGGCCGGGGATTACTGGCTGGGCGCAAGTTCACGGCCTGCGTGGTATCACCGAAGATGTCAGCGACATGGAAAAACGTATAGAATATGACCTGTATTACATCAATAACTGGTCGCTGGGATTCGATCTGAAGATACTGTTGCTGACAGTTACGCGGGGATTTGTCAACGACAAACCCTAAATTCAGGAGTTTTCATGATCATACCCGTCATCTTGTCCGGCGGCTCCGGCTCGCGTCTGTGGCCTGTCTCACGCGAGCACTATCCCAAGCAGTTCCTCAAGCTGAACTCCGATACCCACAGCCTGCTGCAGGAAACCGTGCTGCGCCTACGGGGCCTGCCGGATTGTCGGGAACCATTGATCGTCTGCAACGAGCAGCATCGCTTTCTCGTTGCCGAACAGCTCAATAGCCTGGGTGTCGCGCCGGCGCGCATCCTGCTTGAAAAGGAAGGCCGTAATACCGCGCCGGCGCTAGCGCTGGCCGCCATGGCCGCGCTGGAAATCGAGGACGATCCTCAGTTGCTGGTGATGCCGGCCGACCATGTCATCGAACGGCCGGAAGCCTTCCTTGCAGCCGTATCCGATGGTTTTTCCATGGTCGCAAGCGGCAGCCTGGTGACCTTCGGTATCCAACCGGCGGCCGCCAATACGGGGTATGGCTACATTCGCAAGGGTGAGCCGCAGGGAGCGGGCTTCAGCGTATCCGCTTTCGTCGAGAAGCCTGATGCAGAGCGGGCCCAGCAATACCTGGAAAGTGGCGACTACTTGTGGAACAGCGGAATTTTCCTGTTTCGGGCACGCCAATACCTGGCCGAGCTCGCCGAGCACGCGGCGGACATATTGCAGTCTTGTGAAACCGCTTATCACAATCGCAGTGAAGATCTCGATTTTCTACGTGTCGATAACGCTGCCTTTGGTGAATGCCGCAGCGACTCCATCGACTATGCGGTCATGGAGCGTACCCGCCACGCCGCTGTAATCCCCATGGATCCGGGCTGGAATGACATTGGCGCCTGGGATTCTCTGCATGACCTCAAGGCGAAACACGCCAACGCAGAGGGCAATGCGATCCAGGGTGACGTGCTGTTGCATGCATCGCGCAATAACTTCGTGCGCAGCGAATCGCGGCTGGTGGCCGCCGTCGGCGTCGACAACCTGATCATCGTCGAAACCGACGACGCCGTCCTGGTGGCCGATCGCGACCATGCCCAGGACACCAAACAGATCGTCAACATGCTCAAGTCGCGCAAGCGTAGCGAGTGCCACAGTCATCAGCGCGTCTACCGCCCTTGGGGGCACTACCGCACCATGGTGATCAGCGACGGTTTCCAGGTGAAGGAGATCGTCGTCAATCCGGGGCACACGCTCTCGCTGCAAATGCACCATCATCGTGCCGAGCATTGGGTCATCGTCCAGGGGACCGCGCGAGTCACCCAGGGGCAAGGCAACGACGACACGCTGAACAGCTTCCTGCTCTCCGAGGATGAGTCGACCTACATTTCGCTGGGCACCGTGCATCGGCTGGAAAACCCCGGAAAGATTCCGCTGCGACTGATAGAAGTGCAGACCGGCAGTTACCTGGGGGAAGACGATATCGTGCGTTTCGATGACGTCTACGGGAGGGTCGAGACACTCGTGGCCGGTGTCGATGCGAATGCATGAAGTCTCGCTTGAACCGACAGACGTCTCAGACAGTACGACCGTGAATGCCTTGGAATCGCTGCGTGATTCGGCAGCCTCATTGCGCGTGGCCATCGTCCATGACTGGCTGGTTGCTCGTGGCGGGGCGGAAAAGGTGCTCGACGCACTGCTCGAGGCTTTTCCTCAAGCCGCTATTTATACCGTCGTCGACTTTATGCCCGAGGAGATACGCGAACGTATCTCTCGGCACCGTATCCATTGCAGTCTGATACAACGCCTTCCGTTCGCGCGGCGGCATTACCGGCATTATCTGCCGCTGATGCCCTATGCCATCGAGCAGCTCGACCTGCGCGATTTCGATCTGGTCATTTCCTCCAGCCACGCCGTGGCCAAGGGCGTCATGACCCATCCCGGCCAGGCTCACGTGTGCTATTGCCATACGCCGATGCGCTATGTGTGGGATATGAAGGAAGCCTACCTGGCCGATTCCGGGGTCAAGTTTCCGCCGTTGAACTGGCTGATGCGCTATACGCTGCATCGTTTGCGGCAGTGGGATTACATGACGGCCGGCCAGGTCGATCTGTTCATCGCCAACTCGCAGAACGTCGCGCGACGCATTACCAAGTACTACCGGCGCTCGTCGGCCATCGTGCCTCCTCCTGTCGACCTGGATGCGTTCTCGTTTTATCCCGGCCCACGCGAAGGTTATTATCTCACCGCCTCGCGAATGGTCCCCTACAAGCGCCAGGATCTGATCATCGAGGCGTTCCGCCAAACGCCCCAGCGACGCTTGCTGGTAATCGGCGATGGTCCCGAGCGCAAGCGATTGGAGCAACTGGCGCAAGGCGCGGAAAACATCGAGATATTGGGGTATCTACCCATCGACGACTTGCAACAACGGCTGTCGCGCGCGCGCGCATTCGTCTTTGCGGCTGACGAGGATTTCGGCATCGCGCCGCTCGAGGCTCAGGCATGCGGCACGCCGGTCATCGCCTACGGCAGTGGCGGAGCGTGCGAGACCGTGCGTGGCGAGGAAGGCGCAGAACACGCCACGGGCTGTTTCTTCGAGGAACAGACGGTGACCAGCCTGCTGGCGGCCCTCGAGCGTTTCGAAGCGCGCACCTTCGAGGCCGTGGATTGTCTGAGCCAGGCCCGTCGGTTTCGCCACGACGCCTTTTACCATAACCTTCACCAGCAGTTGGCTGGCTGCATGCCGACGCTTGCGTTCAATGACTGAGTCGCCCATGCACGTCATCGTCAATCTGCAACCCCTGCTGAGCCCCTTGACCGGGGTGGGCCATTACACGCGGGAGCTGACCCGTGAATTGGCGAGCCGCCAGCAGACGGCCGGGCCTGTGTCGTCGCTGCTCGGCCTGGCCGGGTTGAGGCTGAGTCCTGTCACTGCCGATCATCCATTGCTGGGTGCCGCCGCTTCGCAGGGCATCGCCGAGCCGGGCAGTGAGAATGCGGCCCGTGCTCGTGTCGGCGCCTGGCAATTCGCCAGGCGGTATCTGCGCAATCCGGTGACGCGGTTTGCCTATCGCCAGGCGTTCGCTCAGCGTCTGCGCGTGCATGCCCTGACCAGCCGGGACGTGCACGACACCCTCTACTGGGAGCCCAATTTCATCCGCCTGCCGTGGCCGGGACGCAGTGTCGTCACGCTTCACGACCTGTCGCATTGTCGCTTTCCCGAATATCACCCCAGGGAGCGAACGGCCTTTTTCAATCGGCATCTGGCCCGGAGTGTCGCCCGCGCGACGCGCATCAACGTGGTATCGCAATTTACCGCCAATGAAGTGATCGATCTGTTCGACGTTCCACCCGAACGGATCGACCTCGTGCCGCCGGGCGTGGCGCCGCGTTTCTTCGACGTCGATTCGGCTCGGCGTGACCGGGTTCGCCAGGTCCATGGATTGCCCGCCCGTTACTGCCTGAGCGTGGGAACGCTCGAGCCGCGCAAGAACCTGACGACGCTACTGCGTGCCTTTCTCAGCTTGCCTCACGAACGCCAGCGCGACTGCCCGCTGTTGGTCGTCGGCATCACCGGATGGGGCGACGAGCAATTGCCGGATGGCACTGCGCGAGCGCTCGAGGAAGGGCGGGTACGTCGGCTCGGTTACGTCAGCGACCAGGACCTGCCGGCGCTGTATGCCAACGCGACGATTTTCGCCTATGTCTCTCGCTACGAGGGCTTCGGCATGCCGGTGATCGAGGCCATGGCGGCCGGCGTTCCGGTACTCACGGCGGACCGGACAGCGACCCGCGAAGTGGCCGGCGAAGCGGCGTTGACGGTTGGGCCGGACGACGTCGAGGCCATTCGCGGCGCCCTGATCCGGCTCCAGGACGACACCGCTCTGGCCCAGCAACTACGGGAAGCAGGGCGACAACGCGCCCAATCCTACACCTGGCAGAAATCGGCCGATGCCCTGGAAGCCTCGTTCCTGCAAGCCACGCGTTAACAAGCCACCCTTTAACTAGCGATACGTCTTCATGCGACAACGCCTTAGCGCTATACGTGCCAGCCTGCCGGTAATTCTGCACCTGACCCGGCAAGACCTTATCGAGCGCCATTCCGGTTCGTTGCTCGGCGCAACCTGGACCTTCATCGCGCCACTGGTCAATATCCTGGTATTCGTGCTGGTCTTTTCGCGCATCATGGGCGCCAAGCTGGAAGGCTTCGGTGCCGAAATCGACCAGTACTCCTACAGCATCTACCTGATCTGCGGGGTACTCGCCTGGACCGCCTTCGCCAACAGCCTCGGCCGCATCACCAACCTCTACAAGGATCAGAGCCACCTGGTCACCAAGGTCAGCGTGTCGCTCCTGGCGTTGCCGCTGTCGGTACTGCTCGCCGAAACCATCGTCTATATCATCAGCATGGGCTTCTTCGTCGGCTTTCTGCTGCTGATCGATTTTCCGCTGTCGGCCTACTGGATCGGGGTACCGGTGATCTTTGGCCTGCAATGCCTGAGCGTCTATGCCGTCGGCCTGAGCCTGGCGATCATGGCGGTCTACCTCAAGGACATCAAGGAAGTCGTCGCCGTGGTGCTGCAGGTCTGGTTCTGGGTCACGCCGATCGTCTACGTCACCCAGATCCTCCCCCCTTGGGTGCTCGGCTGGATGCAGCTCAACCCGTTCTTCACGCTGGTCAACGCCTACCGCGACCTGATCATGTACCAGCGCTTGCCCGAACTGCTGCCGCTCGGCATCTTTACCGCAGTCACCGCGCTGATACTGTGCCTGTCTTTGTGGTTGCTGGGTCGCACCGAACGCGACCTTCGCGACTGCCTCTAAAGCGTCGACTGAAAAATAGGCGAGCGATGCTCAGACAAGGCAAAAATCAGTGAGAAAACGGAGTTTACATGGGGTAAATGAGTATTTTGAGTTGATTTTTAACACCGTATGAGTGAGAGCAGACATTTTTCAGGCACCGCTTAGGGAGAGAGCCATGATCGAAATCCAGGGACTCAGCAAGACCTTCAAGCTCTTTCACCGCCCGCTCGACCGGTTTTTCGAAGCGGTGACCGGCAAGTGCCGGCATACCAGCTACCACGCCCTGAAGGACATCAGCTTCCAGGTCGCGCCCGGCGAGGTGCTCGGCGTGCTGGGGCGTAACGGCGCCGGCAAGTCGACGCTGCTCAAGCTGCTCACCGGGGTGCTACTGCCCGACAGCGGCACGATCCACATCGACGGGCGAATCACCGGTCTGCTCGAGCTGGGCACCGGCTTCAATCCCGAACTCACCGGGCTGCAGAACATCACCGCCAACGGCCTGATGCTGGGCATGAGTCACGAGGAGATCGAAGCCAAGCGCGACACCATCGTCGAGTTCTCCGAGCTCGGCGGCTACATCGACGAGCCGCTGCGCACCTATTCATCCGGCATGTCGATGCGCCTGGCTTTCGCGATTGCCATCCACGCCGACCCGCGCTGTTTTCTGGTCGACGAGGCCCTGTCGGTGGGCGACGGCTACTTCCAGCAGAAATGCATGAAGCGCATTCGTGAATTCAAGAACGGCGGCGGCTCCATCCTGTTCGTTTCGCACGACCTCAACGCCGTGAAGATGCTCTGCGACCGCGCGCTGGTCATCGAAGGCGGGCAACTGGCCTACAACGGCAACGCCGACGACGCCGTCAATCTCTACAACCGCATCATGGCGCGCCAGGCCGAAGAAGAGGAGGGGCGTCACCAGCAGCGCAACGATCGCGCCTACGGAAGCGGCGAGATCAGCGTGATCGACGGCTCGCTGTTCGGCGAAAACAGCCTCAGCAGTACCCTCGCCAGCGGCGAGCGCCTCGAGCTCGACCTGACGCTGGAAGCCCGCGAGGCCGTCGACGACGTCACCCTCGGCGTGCTGATCCGCGATCGCTTCGGCCAGGACATCTTCGGCGTCAACACCTTTCAGCTGGACCAGGCGGTGAGCCTGCAAGCCGGCGAGCGTCAGCAGGCCCGGCTACGCCTCGACGCCAACATCGCCCCCGGCAAGTACACGCTCACCGTGGCGCTGCACAGCCGCGAGCATCATCTCGAGGACTGCTACTGGTGGTGCGACAGCTACCTGCAGTTCGAAGTGGCCGGTTACAAGCAGCATCTCTTTTCCGGCATCTGCCGGCTCCCCACGGACATTCAGATGACTCCGGTCGCCGCGGCCCCGCCAGCGGGCCGACCGACCGAACGCCAGGAAAGCCAGTCATGACCCAGACTTTCGATTCCATCGACAGCCTGATCGGCCGTCTCAAGGCCGTGGCCCGGCAAGTCGAGGCCGACGAAGCCACCACCGAACCGCCGCCGTTCGCCTATCGCGAACGCTTCGGCGAGCTGCTCGACGACACCGTCGATCCGCTGCGCGTCAGCGACCCGCTCAGGCCGCGCCTGGAAGAACTCGTCGCCGCCCGGCATGGCGACGAGATATTCCTGCAGCGCGTCTACCGTACCCTGATGGGCCGCGACGCCGACCACGACGGGCTCAGCCACTATCTCGGCGTTTTGCCCCACGCCGGGCGTCTGTACGTACTCGCCGAGCTGCTGTGTGCCGACGAAGCGCGCGATTACCTGGCGCGTCACGGCGTGACCGTGCCGCGGCGGGGCATGCTCACGCTGCCGTTTCGCCTGGTCGGCCGCCTGGGGCCGCTGGGTCGCGCGTTGCGCCCGCCGATGCGCCTGGCCTATCGGCTGGCGTCGATCGCCGTGCGCCCGCGCATGCGCCTGCTGGAACGCATCGCCTCGCGCGAGGGCCGCGCCGAACGTCGCGACATCCTGATGCGCGACGTGCTGATCGAACTCGACGGCGAACTGCAGCGCCAGCAAACTGCCGGCAACGTGCACGAACAGCGCCTGAAAGCGCACGACGAGCGCTTCGCCGAGCAGGCGGAGTCTGCCCAGCAGCAGAGCCAGCGCATCGACGCGATCGAGCGCCACCAGCCGGCGCTGTGGAGCGCGCTGCAACAGCACCGGCGCGCCGTGGAGCGCCTCGTCGAGCCCCCCGCGGCGGCACCCACGACGCAAGCGGGCGAACAGCTCGACCAGGACCTGCTGGACGCCTACTACCTGGCCTTCGAGGATGCCTGCCGCGGTAGCGAAGCGGCGATCTACGCCCACCTGCGCCAGTACCGGCCGCAATGGGACCAGGCCCTGGAAGTCGGCAATCGCGCGCTCGACCTGGGCTGCGGCCGCGGCGAATGGCTCCAGCTACTCGCCGAGCAGGGCTTCGCGCCGCATGGGGTCGATCTCAACGTCGCCATGATCGATCATTGCCGCGACGCCGGCTTCGAGGTCGAGCACGGCGATATCATTCAGGCATTGCGCCAGCAGGGCACCGACAGCCATGCGCTGATCAGCGCCTTCCACCTCGCCGAGCACCTGCCGTTCGCTGCGCTCTACGCGATGATCGACGAAGCCCAGCGTGTGCTCGCCCCCGGCGGCGTGCTGATCGTCGAGACGCCCAATCCCGAGAACCTGCTGGTGGGCAGCCACACCTTCTATCACGACCCCACGCACCTCAACCCGCTCACCCCCACGGCGATGAGCTTTCTGCTGCGTTACCTGGGTTTCGCCGATGTCGAGGTGCGGCGTTTCAATCCCTACCCGGAAGAGGCCAAGGTGCCCGGCGACGACCCGCTCACCGAGCGTGTCAACGGCCACCTGTGCGGCCCGCAGGACTTCGCCGTGGTTGGCCGCAAGGCCGCGCCCGCCGATGCACGCCTGTTGGAAGCCGCCAGCGGTGACGACACGCCGGCCGAGGAGGCGCAGCCGTGAGAGTGCTGGTTACCGCCAATCTCGTTCCGTTCATGCGCGGCGGCGCCGACTACCATATCGAGGGCGTGACCCGCGCATTGCGCGAGCATGGCCACGAGGTCGAACTGCTCAGGCTGCCGTTTCGCTTCCAGCCCGAAGCCGACATCCAGCGCGCCATGGACTACGCCGAAACGCTGGATTTCACCGCCCCCAACGGCATGGCCATCGACAAGGTCGTCAGCCTGCAGTTTCCCGGCTACGGCGTACAGCATCCCGATCATGTCGTGTGGGTGATGCATCAGCACCGCGCCGTCTATGAGCTTTGGGAAGACGAATCGGGGAAAGACGACCAGGCCAGCGCCGCCCAGCGCGAACTGCGCGATGCTATCCACGCCTACGACAACCGCCACCTGGCGCGCGCCAGCCGGCTGTTCGCCAATTCGCGGCGGGTCGCCGAGCGCCTGGCGCACTACAACGAGCTTACCGCCACGCCGCTGTATCATCCGCCGTTCGATGCCGAGCGCTTCTACTGCGACGAGGACTGGGGCTACGTGTTCTGCCCCAGCCGGCTGGAAAGCCTCAAGCGTCAGGACTTGCTGATCGAGGCCGCGCGCCACCTCAAGAGCCCGGCGCGCATCCTGATCGCCGGCGACGGCGGCCAGCGCGGGCGCTACCAGCAGTTGATCGAGCGCTACCGGCTGCACGACCGCGTGCGCCTCACCGGGCGCTTCAGCGAGGCCGAAAAGCGCGCCTGGTACGCCCATTCGCTGGCGGTATTCTTCGGCCCGCGCGACGAGGACTACGGCTACATCACCCTCGAAGCGATGCTCTCCGGCAAGCCGGTGATCACCTGCGAGGACAGCGGCGGCCCGCGTGAATTCGTCGAACACGACGAAACCGGATGGGTGCTGCCGGCCGAACCCCAAGCGATCGCCGCCGCCATCGACCAGGCCTGGGCCGACCGCGCGCGCAGCGCCGAAATGGGCCGCGCCGGCCAGGCCGCCTACCACCGCGCCGGCATCGGCTGGCAGCAGGTCGTCGCCACGCTGCTCGGGGAGGGAGCATGAAGATCGCCCTCGTCGCGCCCAGTGGCGTGCCGTTTGCCGTCGGCGGGGCCGAAAAGCTGTGGTGGGGCCTGCAGCATCACGTCAACCAGTTGAGCGATCATCAGCTCGAACTGATCAAGCTGCCCAGCGCCGAGCGCAACTTTCCCGAACTGATCGCCAGCTACCGGCGCTTCGCCGAGCTGGACCTGAGCCATTTCGACCGGGTCATTTCCACCAAGTACCCGGCCTGGATGGTCGAACACCCCGACCATCACCTGTACCTGCAGCACACCCTGCGCGGGCTCTACGACACCTACCCCTGGCCGCAGCGCGCCGAACACGCCCCTTTCGAGCCCCAAGCCTGGCCGGGCGAGAAGGGCCGCCAGGCCATTCGCCTGCTGCGCCACCACCCACGGCTCAAGCGCCTGAAGCACCTGCTCGAGGCCACGCCGGAGCGTGCTCAACTGCCCGAGCTGTTCGGCATCGTCCACGCCCTGCTGAACGGCAGCGGCCTGCCCGAGGCCGCCCGCGACGGGTTGTTCGCCTTTCCCGGCCCGCTGACCCGGGCGATCGTCCATCACCTCGACGCCATCGCCCTGGCGCCGAGGGCGATCCGCCGCTACGCCGCCATCTCGCGCAACGTCACCCGTCGCGCCGACTACTTTCCGCGCGGCGTGCCCATCCAGGTGATTCACCACCCCTCGGACCTGCCGGTATTCGAAGGCCGCAATCACGACTATCTGTTCACCGTCAGCCGGCTCGACGGCCCCAAGCGCATCGACCTGTTGCTGCGCGCCTTCTTGCGCAGCGAGGCCGACATCGAGCTGCGCATCGCCGGCACCGGCCCGCAGGAAGCCGAATTGAAGGCGCTCGCCGGCGACGACCCGCGAGTGCGTTTTCTCGGCTTCGTTCGCGACAGCGAGATCGTCGCCCAGTACCGCGACGCGCTCGCCGTGCCGTTTTTGCCATATGACGAGGACTACGGGTTGATCACCGTCGAGGCGATGGGTGCCGGCAAGGCCGTGATCACCTGCGCCGATGCCGGCGGCGTCAATGAATTCGTCGAACACGGCGTCACCGGCTGGAGCGTCGCCCCCAGCGAGCAGGCGTTGGCCAGGGCGCTGAACGAGGCCGCCATGGACCGTGCGCGCACCCGGCAGATGGGCGACAATGCCCGTGTGCGCGTCGCCCACGTCAATTGGCGCCAGACGCTCGATCACCTGCTCGCCGAGGCCCCGGTCGAACGCCCGAGCGACCCGCAGTTTCCTGTCGTCACCGGCATCGGCGGCGGCGCGCACTGGCTGGTGCTCAACACCTTTCCGGTCTATCCGCCGATGGGCGGCGGCCAGAGCCGCATGTTTCACCTCTACCGACATATCGCCAGCGAGCTTGGCGTGCGCGTCACGCTGCTCTCGTTGACCGGCCCCGACGACGAGGAGCGCGAACAGACCATCGCCCCCGGCGTGAGCGAACATCGCGTGCCGCTCAGCCGCGCTCAAGCGCGCCGCCTGCACGATCTGACCCAGGCGCTCGAGGCGCCGGTCGACGACATCGCCGGCATCCACGGCTGGCGCGACAACCCCGCCTTCATCGCCGCGCTCAAGCGTCACGCCGCCCACGCCACGCTGGGGGTATGCGCCCACCCCTACCTCGTCCACGCGCTGTGCGAGCACTTCGACGGCCCCTGGCTGTACGAATCGCACAACGTCGAGCGCGACCTCAAGCAAGCGATCCTCGCTGATGCGCTCAGCCGTGGCGTCGCGGAGGCGCAAGCCGCGCTGGCCGACGTCGAAGCCGCCGAGCGCCGTGCCTGTCAGGAAAGTAGCGAAGTGCTGGCCTGCGCCGAGGGCGACCTGCATCTCTTCCGCGAGCGCTACCAGCTTCCCGCCGACAAGGGGCGGGTGGTGCCTAATTGCGCCGACCTCGCGGCGCTGCCAATGATCGACCTGCCCACCCGGCGGCGCTGGCAGGCGCGGCTCGGCCAGCACCGGCCGGTGGCGCTGTTCCTGGGCAGTTGGCACGGCCCCAACCTGCAGGCCGCGGAATTCATCTGCCGGCGGCTGGCGCCGGCCCACCCGGGGACGATCTTCTATCTTGCCGGCAGCCTCTGCGATCACCCCGGTTTTCGCCATCTGCCGCCCAACGTGCGCGCCCTGGGCCGGGTCGGCGATGCCGAACTGCGCGTGCTGCTGGCCAGCGTCGACGTCGCCTTGAACCCCATGACCAGCGGCTCCGGCAGCAACCTCAAGATGCTCGACTACACTGCCAGCGGCGTGCCGGTGCTTACCACGGCGTTCGGCAACCGCGGGCTGGACTTCGCCGCCGACGCCGTGTGGCTGGCCGAGCTCGAAGCGTTCCCGCGCGCCCTGGGCGAATTGCTCGCCTGCGACGACGCGGCGCGCCAGGCGCGGGTCGCCCGCGCCCGCGAGCGCACCGAGCGCCACTTCGCCTGGGGCTCGGCGGTGCGCGTACTGGCGAGCGTCGTCTGAGGCATTGGCCGGCAAAAGCGATTTTTTGACGAAAGCTAAACGTGTGCAACGCGTTTAGTCCTACAAAACAATTGTTTATTAGCCATGCCGAAAAGCCGATCGGGCGGCGCGCCAAGCGTCGCTTTCGGTATCATTTCCGCTCTATGGCAAAATGACTTACAACCAAAGTAGATCGCTTTTCACCGAGCTTTCGGGTCACCACACGCTGCGCTAAGTTGAATGTGAGTGGCCGCTTCTTTCGCAGGCCGCATGAAGCGATAAGGGTTGAATAGAGGTTTAATGTCGGCAGGAGATTTGCTCACCCCCGCGCTGCAATAAAAACTCACATGAGCTATGCTGTCGCCCCAAGAAAAACAGTGTTTTCTTCAGCCGGATCAGCGCCTTGCGAAGGGCAGGCGAAAGTTGCAAAAAAGTAAGCGTTTACTCTCGCCATGAGCCCGGATATAAGCTAATCTCGCTGTCAGTGGCAGGCTAACGATGACGCCGCCAAGCGCCCCCGAGGCGCATGAACGGTCATTGGCATGTCACGAATAGAAGGCTATTTTGTCGATTGTTCGTTAGCATCGCTCGTTGACTAAGTAGCACGGCGGTCATTACATTAGCCGGTATCCGCATCCGTCGCGGTGGTTCATATGGTGACCGGTCCTAAGGAACAATCGGCACGACACAACAGCAATCACTGGCAATCGGGTGCGGCTCACTGAGCAGAGCTCGAGCGCTCAAGCAGTGTGAACGGTTGGCGTTACTAGGCCGCCAACTTTGTAAACGTTAGGAGACTATAGTCCCATGGCAACACAAGCTAATCTTGACCTGGCCCAGCAACTGTATGTCGCCTACTACGGTCGCCCCGCCGACCCGAAAGGTCTGACTTACTGGGCCGACCAGATCGAAGCCAAAAGTGTGGAAAACGTTGTCAATGCCTTCGGTACGTCCGAGGAATTTGACGCACGCTTCGGTGATCAGACCAACGAGCAGCTGGTCAACAACCTCTACAACCAGATGTTCGGCCGTAACGCCGAGCTGGAAGGTCTGAACTACTATTCCGAGCAGCTGGCTTCCGGCGAGAGCACCTTGGCTGAAATCGCTCTGGACATCGCCAATGGCGCCCAGAACGAAGACGCAACCGCGCTGAGCAACAAGGTGGCTGTGGCTGACGCGTTCACTACCGACATCGACACCACTGAAGAAGTGCTGGCCTACCAGGGTACCGACGCTGCCCAGGCCGCTCGCGACTTCCTGTCCACAGTTGATGAAACCACCGACCCGGCGGCTGTCAATGTCGAGGCCGAACTCGCTGAGTTGGTCAATAACAACGATCAGAATCCTGGCCAGGCCTTCACGCTCACTACAGGTATCGATACCAGCCCGGCATTTGACGGTGGTGCAGGTGACGACACTTACGTTGGCACCGACGCCACCTACACCACTGGTGATGACCTGAACGGTGGCGATGGCAGCGACACGCTGAAGCTGGTGTTCGCTAATGCTAATAGTGCTGCGGTTGACCTCACTTCAATCGAGAACGTCTCGATTCGTGACCTGAATGGCAACACCGTTGACGCGAGTGCCTGGTCGGGTGTTACGTCGCTGACCAACGATCGCTCCAGCGCAGACGTGACCGTCCAGGACATGGCGGCCCTGCCGAGCATCAGTATCGTTCAAGGCAATGGCAGCGACACGATCGTGACCACAACGGCCGACCTGTCCGGTAGTGCAGACGCCCTTACCGTGAACACCACCTCGGCCAACGTCGGCAATGTTCAGGTAAGTAACGCCACGACCACCACTGACACGGTCGAAAAACTGACCATCGTCAACAGCGGTGACAGCGTGATCGGTGCGGTGACAGACACTGTTGGTACCCCCAATCTGGCTGCCCTCACCTCCCTGAGCGTGAGTGGTTCCGGCTCCGTTGATCTGGATAACAGCACCTACAGCGGCCTGACCTCGGTTGACTCGGCAGGCGTCGCGATGGCTCTGGCTGTGGACAACAGTGGTGCTACAGCTGGCACTGACACGTCGATCAGCAGCACTGGCGCTGACGATAGCGTTACCCTGACCGGTGCAAATGGTGCTGCCGGTGACGCGGCTGTCACCAGCGTTTCCCTGGGCGACGGCGATAACACGGTTTCCGTGACTGCCGGCAGCAGCCTGCAGGAAGCTTCGGTCGAGACCGGCGCGGGTGATGACACCATCACTCTCGATGTTTCCGCTGCAACGGTTAACACCAGCACTGCTTCGGTGACTTCCGGCGACGGCGCGGACACGGTGACTGTCACGGCAGACGCCGATGTGGCGCTGACTGCCAACCTTGGTGGCGGTGATGACACCCTGACGATCGACGCCATCAACGCGACCACCGACGTCACTGACGCGATCGACGCGGGCGCTGGCACTGACACCCTGCGGGCTACAAGCACTCAGATGAACACGATCGGTGCTGATGCGGACCAGGTTGCTACTCTGTCGAACTTCGAGCAGATGGCGATCAGCGACGGGTTGGCTGACGATCAAGACCTGACCGCGTTTGGCTTTGATCGCATCACGCTCGAAAGTACCGTTGCTGGTGCTGCCACGGTGACTATGGCGTCCGGTAACACCATTGAATTCGGGTCGTTGGGTGACAACGCCGCTGGTGGTGTGGTTACGGCTGCTGTAGACGGTGCAAGTGACGCGGGTTCCTTCGATGATCAAGTGAATATCGAAGCCAACGTTGACTTCGCCGGCGCGACTGCATTTACCGCTCGGGTGGACACCGCGTTCGTTGAAACGGTGGACGTCAGTGTGACTGATACAGACACCGATACTGCTGGCACCGGCGCTGCCACGGTCACGCTCGACAGCGCTAACCGTGTTGACACGATCAACGTGGCAGCTGATCAAGCGACGACGGTAGCCGAAGGCTCTGCGAACTTCACCGCCCTCAACACCTTCGATGCGTCTGCTTCGAGCGCGGGTGTGACGTTCAGCGGTGCCAACGCTAGCCAAGGCGTGGTGTTCACCGGCGGCACTGGTGCGGATGTTCTCACTGGTAGCGGTTACGCTGACCAGATGAGTGGCGGTGACGGCAAGGACACCCTGTCCGGCGGCGCTGGTAACGACACCATCGACGGTGGCGCAGGTGCGGACACCATCGACGGTGGTGCCGGTAACGACACCATCGACGCGGGTGCAGGCGATGATACCGTCAAGAGCTCCGCAGGTGCCGACAGCATCACGCTGGGTGCCGGGTCCGATACCGTCGTTTACGGCGCGAAAGCGGACTCGTCGAGCGCCAACACCGACACCGTGACTGACTTCACCGCAGGTTCGGACACGCTCAACTTCAAGGCGATCGTCAACGGCGCCGCGTCCTTCAACAGCACGGCTGTTGACGTCTCCGGCGCTGCTGATCTGTCGGCTGCTCTGGACCTGGCGGTCGACGCGCAAGATGCGACCACCAACAGCGCGGTTCGCTTCTTCGAGTGGGACAGCAACACCTATGTGGTAGTGGACAACAACGATGGCGGTGGTACCCCCGCTGACACCGCTGGCTTCACCGACGGCGAAGACATGGTTGTCGAGCTGACCGGTAGCGTGGCAGTCACTGCTGACGAACTTGTCCTCGCCTAATCCCTCCTAGGAGCGGATGCATTCCCCGGTTCGCCGGGGCATGTCAAGGCGATGCTTCGCTGAAAGAACCCCTGGCCTTCGGGCCAGGGGTTTTTCTTTTGGGGCATCAAGATTTGTCTTGCCGTGATGGCTGATAAAATATCCTCAATATCACGTCTCAACCGGAGCTATCATGCCGCAGTGGATCGCCATCTCCCGTACACAGCATGCTGAACACCATTACCAGCCGCGCCAGGGTTATCGGTTCGCCGCCGAACAGCCGGTCGCCTCGATCCTGCTCGCCGAGCTTCCCAAGCTGCTGCCGCACTATGCGCTGGGCTTTATCCAGCAGGGCGAGCAGTACCAGCCGGTGGCCCTGCTGGGCCTCGATGGCCAGACCAACCTCTACGTCGCCCCCAACGGCAAGTGGCTGGGCAGCTACGTGCCCGCCAGCCTGCGCGGCTATCCGTTCACGCTGGCCAATACCGAGGATGGCCAGACGGCGCTGTGCATCGCGCAGGATCACCTGCTGGAGAGCGAGCAGGGCGAGCCCCTGTTCGATGGGGAAGGCCGACTCAACGAGCGCGTGCAGCAGACCCTCAACTTCCTGCAGGAATGCGAGAAGAGTCGCCAGTTGACCCAGCAGGCCGCCAAGGCACTGGGCGATAGTGGCGTGATCGAGCCATGGCCGTTGCAGGTCGAGCGTGGTGAAGGGCAGGAACCGCTCAAGGTGCAGGGGCTGTATCGCATCAATGAGACCGCCCTGAACGAACTCTCCGCCGAGGCATTCGCCAGTCTGCGCAGCCACGGTGCCCTGGCACTGGCCTATGGGCAGCTATTCTCGATGCATCAGCTCTCGCAGCTGACCGAAAGAGCGAAGTTCCACGCAAAGCACCAGGCCCAGCAGCCGGTGGAGAAAGCGCCTTCCGAGCCGCTGGAGTCCCTCTTTGGCGGAGACGACGATGAGATGGTCTTCGATTTCGGGGAGTGATTACGACCTGGGCTACCCTTGGGGTCGCTGTGGGCCCTCGTGTCGATCATTGAGCGCTACTGTCGCTCCCTGACCGCCCCGTGCGGCGCTTTATGCCGCTACCTTCCTTGTTTCCCTACTTACGGCATAAAGGCGGCCCACGGGCCGCTGTAGGCTGCTATCATGGCCCAATGACCGATTTCCCCGATGCCCAGGGCCCCGATACGGCCCCGATCCCTTCCGAGACCCGCGAGGCGCTGCTGGCCACGCTGGCAGGCTACGAGCACCTGCTGTTCGAGTCGATGGGTCAGGCGGATTACGACGCGCTGCGGGCCCTGTATGAGGACTGGGTCGAGCGGCTGGGCGATTCGCCGGAAGCCATCGCGATCTGTGATGCCCTGGACGACTTCATCGATGCCAATGTCGAGGAGGGCGATGCCGAACGGGCCTACTTCGACCTCGTGGCGACTGTGCAACAAGCGGGCGGCTGAGCGCCCGCATGTCAGCTTGATCTTGTCGGATCTCCCTCGGTCTAGCGAAAATCCTCATCAAGGGTAGATTTAGAACGGTAGCCTGTCTGGATCAGGTGTTTGCCTTTCTCTGGGTATTGTTCATCAAACAAGGGTAGCTCCTCCAGATAGTACACTTCCCCGTTCTTGAGCTCCGGCGCTTGAGGGCCAAAGACCGTATCCTTGAAAGTCAGTTGCTTGCTATGGGTTTTTTCTTGGAGATGCCCCAGACGTTTCAAGAGGGTGAGTGCAGCCTTCATCTTGTCTTTCCTGCGCAATTTGGGGTGGGTCTTTTGGGTGATGTCGGAAATCACGAACTGATAAATCCCGTGGGAGTAGTTCGATAGCTTTCGTATATCCTGGACCAAGCGATTGCCAAGGGTCACAATTTCAGGCTCGCCGGCTATGTAGTCTAGATAATGGCGGGAATAGTGGCGGCCCAGACGATAAGCATAGGCCAGCGTTCTGGTTCCTATCTCGCCTTCATAACCTTCGAAGGTATGCAGTACGCCCGCCATGCGTGAGATGTTGTCCATGAGCTTCGAGGCATGGCCCTCGGCATGGTAATAAATCTGGTCGGGAAGCGTTTCTTGCTCGATGCGGCGATACATTTTTTTCCATAAAAGTTTAGCGCTTGCCGAGAAGGTAAGGGCTCGGCGCGGCTTTTTTTGGTCGAGATTTTCAATGGATTCTATTAAAAGCTCACGCAAGCGTTCCTGGAACGGCAGGATGTCGGCATCGGCAAGCTCGTTGGGTAGTTCTGTGCGATGACCCACCTTGGGGGTTGGATAAACAAACAGAAACCGGGCCAAAAAACCGCTGCCATGCGCATCGTCGCCACGCTTTTCCAAGAATCGCTGAATGATTTCCGGCTGGATCATGAGCGAGGCTGTCAGGCGAGCATTGTTCAGGATAAAAGATTCACTGGTGCGCCTGTCGACGGAAATGGATGAGCCGCTCCATAACGCGTTGAACAGGTAAAGATCTTCAAATGCCTTGCCGGTGAAAAGGCTGCCCGCCTCGCTCGACAGTAGGCAGGCGTTGGGAATATTGGCGTGAAGCGCGTAGGTAAGGGCGCTAGGTGTGGTGTTCTCGTAGATCAGGCGATAATCGGTAGGTGGGGTCGGTTTTTCCTTGTCGTGATCGGCCAGACGTTGCTCGAACGTGAGTGTGGACTGATCGTCCTCGAACGCCTTTAGCATCCTTTTGCGCAAGACTTTCTGCTTGTCCTGCCAATTTTTCAATTCTCGCTGATAGTCTCGCTGCCGCTGCTTCAGCTCGATTGCCTTTTCCTCTTGAAGCTCCCGGATCGGGCCAAAAAAACAGCCTTCCAGCGCCGTTTTGCGCTCGCCGCTCCTGGCGGCGACCAACAGCATCAGCGACGTAGGGACACGATGACCGTTGGGGTATTCCACGTCCACCAACCCCTGGCATGCGGTGGCCATTGCGCCCATTGCGACCGACGCCGCCATCTCGGAAGCCACCTGAACGTGATCACTGACGGCTGCCACGGCTGACTCGAACCGGGAATCTTCACGAAAAGTTGGCCAGGCACTGCCGATGGCCGGGATCGCGTACTGCTCGTCGGACAGACTCTGGTTGGCCTCTATTTCGCGAAACACGTCTGATTGATCACTCATGACTGTCTTTATCCGTGCTAATTTTGCAAGAAAACGCAATTCTAGCAGGGATTGAGAGACTGTTTGCTGATTAAAATGAGCCCGTCATGGTTTTGACGGGGAGTGACCGGGGCTGGCGGCGGTCTCGCCGGAGAGGCTTCCTGGCTTGGAAGATTATGCTGGGTAGCCTGGACCCAGCTCCTTGAGCCCCCGTTCCAGCAGGGTCCGGGCGGGGCCCGAGGGGCACCGGCGTCCCTGCTCCCACTCCTGCCAGGTGCGCACGTTGACCCCCAGCCGATAGGCGAAGGCGGCCTGGGTATCGCCCCGTGACCGTCGCAGGCGAATGGCGGCCTGGAGTAGGGCGTGAATGTCCTGGGAGCCGTGCGTCTCGCCCGGCGTTGCCGAGGCCGGGATGGGGGCATGTGTCGTGGGGTCTGTGGCCAGCCTGCTGGAGAAGAGCGGCGCTTCCGGAGGGGGTGGGTTACGCGGAGGCTGGCGATAAGCGGCTACGGTTTGGGGATTGTTCGCTTCGTAATTGCGTAGCCAGCGATCGGCATGACTGTCCATGGGGGATCTCCTGGTAATGGAAAAAGGCACGGTACTGCCGTGCCCTGTCATGGGTTAACTGCGGCTCGTGCCGAACATATGCACGCCTTGTTGGAAGGGCTTGGTGTGCGCCTTGCACAGGTAGCTGAGATTGAAGACCGCTTCTTCCTGGCCCATGAAGTCGTCGCGATGCAGGCAGGCCGTGTAGGGATAGCCCGTGATGGGGTTTTCGCCGACCTGAACCAGGCCTTCGACGTCGCAGGACAGATAACCCAGCGCCCTGGCCCAGGCGCGTGCGATTTGATGATACAGGCCTCGCCCTTCGTATCCGCCGCCTTCCGAGGGCCTCAATCTGCCCAGTTGATAGTAGGCGTCGTAGTTCACGTACATCATGAGGTGGTAATGCGGCTTGTCGCTATTGTACTGCTCCCGGCACCATACATAGCGCAATACCGTGGTGTATTTCGTGCCGGCCTTGACCAGCTCTGCATTCAAATGGCGGAAGAAGGCGCTGAGAACGACATTGTCATTGGTAAGCTCGAAGGCGGGCATCCAGTCTGGAAAGCGTAGATCAATACGAAAGGCCAGCACCCGATTGTAATGCGCAAGCGCGCGGGTTTGTATCAGCAGACTTCGTTCCAGGTAGTTCTCGATCAAGGGGGCCTTATCGTGTTGATTCACTTCAAAGCCCCGATAGTACGAGTCGTAGTAACAGTTTAGTTTGGTGTACAGGGGATGGCGCTTGGGCTGTGATTGAAACATGAATGTTTTCCTTGTGACGCGCAGGAGGAAGCGTCAAGCCTGTGGCATTGACGCGATTATGGATCAGGGGGGATTTGCTTAACGCCCTCAGAAGAGAGGGCGATATCTTGAGAATGCGTCATGGGGTATGGCCCATGGCAGCCTGTAATGGCTGGATCAATCCGCTTTCAGGGATTGAGTGGTTAAGGGGGTTGGTTAAGTTATCAGGTTATCTCTTCAGGGATTAGAGATAAGTAGATTTAGATATATTACTGACCCGTCATGGCAGCCGATCCGCATGCCCCGGAAGGACTGGGGATAATGACGCCAACGCCCCGGGCGTACCGGGGATCGTTGTCGGGCCCGAGCTCTAAAAACTTTCCATTGGCAATGCGTTACGCTGCATGACGCTCATGGGATGCCAACGGTCTGTCAAATAATACGTCATCGCCGGAGTCGCTTTCCGCCCGGGGATAATCCCGGGGTTTTCCGTCAGCCACGTAACGGCACTGACGGCATCCGACATCGATTCAAAAAAATCTCAGCCCTGTATTACCTCCTTGAAGCCGGGAAGCGATGGCTTCGATGACACGTCATTCCCACCTCAGGAGGTTTTCATGACGCTCACATGTCCGAGCTGTGGCTCACCGCGGGTGCGCGCGCGACACCGCGGTCGCAAGGTTGGCGGAGGGATCGGGGGTGCGGCAGGGGCGGCCAGCGGGGCTGCCGGGGCGCTCAGCGGCGCCGAGACGGGAGCCCTGGTGGGTGCCTGGGCCGGGCCGGTCGGCCTGACCGTGGGTAGCCTGGCCGGGGCGATCTTTGGTGGCCTGGTGGGCGGCACGGCGGGCGGTCTCGCCGGTGCCCGTCTGGGCCAGCAACTCGATGCCCGGCTGCTCGATAGCCACCAGTGCCTGGCCTGCGCGCACACCTTCCGTCCTCACGTCGACTAACACCCCTCAGTGGTGAGCCACCGGCTTTCCGCTGTCGTTCATTGCATCCGACTAACGGCCCAGCCCGCTGCCTTCGGGGAGCGGGCCGTTATGCCGTGTTTGTATCTCAGGAGAGAGATCATGACCCAGCCCACGTCACGTCCCACTACGCTGTCCCCAGTTGTCGCGGATGAAGCGGCCCGTTCCGCCCGGCTGCCGGAGAGTACCGATTCGGGAGCTCGAGCCGGTACCGCCGCATCCACCTCCGAGGCCACCGAGTCGCCCAAGTCCTCGTTATCCGCCCGAGCCCAGCCGGGCAGCGTTACCGCCTCGGTCCTCGCGGCCCTCGAGCAGAGCGGGGTGCCGTCGCCAACCTCGACGCCGCTAGGGCGAGCCCCGCGACCGCGTCGCCCTGACGGCCCCCAGCGCCGCTATCGCGATCAGGCCCGGCGCCTGGTCGATACCCGCGCCCTGGATCGCAAGGCCTGGCTGTCGATTCGCCAGAGCGGGATCGGCAGTAGTGACGCCGCCGCGGCGGTGGGCCTCCATCCCTACAAGTCCCCGCTCGAGCTGTGGCTGGAGAAGACCGGCCGTCAGACGGAATCCACCGACCCGGCCCCCGAGGCGCAACTGACCAGCCCGCTGCATTGGGGCCAGGTGCTCGAACCGCTGGTCGCCGAGCACTACGCCCGGCACACCGGCCACCGGGTGCAGCGGGTCAACGCCATCCTGCAGCACGTCGAGCATCCCTGGATGCTCGCCAACCTGGATCGCGAGATCGTCGGCAATGACGCCGTGCAGATCCTCGAGTGCAAGACGGCCGGACTTCACGGCGCCCGACTGTGGAAGAGTGGGGTGCCCGAGTACGTGCAGCTGCAGGTGATGCACCAGTTGGCGGTCACCGGGCAACAGGCCGCCGATGTGGCCGTGCTGCTCGGGGGCCATGAGCTGCAGATCCACCGCATCGCGCGTGACGAGGCGATGATCGCGCAGCTGATCGCCCTGGAACGCCAGTTCTGGGACTGCGTCGAGCGCGATACCCCACCGCCCGCTGATGGCAGCGAGTCGGCGGATCAGGCCCTGCGAAGCCTGTTCCCCCAGGATGACGGCGAGACCGTCGACTTCAGCCATGACGTGGGGCTCAGCCAGGCGTTTGTCGACCTGCAACGGGTGCGCCAGACCCTGGAGGACGCGAAGAAGGAGGAGCTGCGCCTCAAGCACCGCCTGCAGCAGGCCATGGGCACCGCGACGCTGGCGACGTTTCCCTCGGGCAGTCTGAGCTGGAAGCAGACCGCCCCGGTCACGCGACTCGACACCAGGGCCCTGCAGAAAGACCACCCCGGCCTGTGTGCCGACTACCTGAAGACCCATCCCGGCTCACGGCGTTTCGTGGTGCGTCGTTAGCGACGCCCTGCGCTCGCACCCCGCCAACCCATAACCCAACGCTCTCCCGCACACCGAACGCCTCAGTGCGGCTCTCCGGCCGTTCTGGGGCGTTTTGCGTTGGGGGCAACCACTTGAAGAGACAGGAGGTTCCCATGCTCAAGGGACTCGCCATTACCCCGCCGATTCTGGGGCGGATCACCATCGGCAAGGTGGTGGAGAATCACGGCAAGCGTCTGCCGCAGAAGGACGATCAGTTCACCATTACCTCGCAACTGCAGACCCGCGAGGGCTGGCTGCGCCACCCCCTGGATGAAGCCCTGCGCAGCGAGCAGGAGGGCAAGCTGCGGCGTATTCCCATCCGGTTGCTGTTCAACGACCCCGATCTCAACCTGCGCGCCGAGTACGCGCTGTTCGATCGTCAGACCGCACGCCCCCTGTGCGTGGGCGACGGCGAGCAGTGCAAGCGACGCACACGGGAAGGCATGGAGACGCTGCCGTGTCCGGCGCCGGACGCCTGCCCGCTGGCCCAGGGCGGGGCCTGCAAGCCCTACGGACGGCTCAACGTGCTGATTGGCGACGACGATCCGCTGGGCAGCTTCATCTTCCGCACCACGGGCTTCAACTCGATTCGCACCCTGGCGGCGAGGCTTGCCTACTTCAAGGCGATCTCGGGCAACCGGTTGGCGTGCATGCCCCTGGAGCTGCGGCTACGGGGCAAGTCCACCCGCCAGAGCCGTGGCACGCCGATCTTCTACGTCGACATCACCCAGCGCGAGGGCTGGACGCTGGAAGAGACCCTGGCCGAGGCCCAGCGCCTGGATGAGGAACGCCAGCAGACCGGCTTCGACCAGAAAGCCCTGGATAGAGCGGCCAAGGCCGGTTTCGCCAACGGCGCGTTTGAAGACAGCGCCGAGGAGTCCGCCGATGTGGTGGAGGAGTTCTACCCCGATCTCACCGCTGCCCAGGACGCTCCACGAGCAGAAGGGCAGGGCGGCACCACCAGCCAGCCCGTGACCCTGGCCGACAAGCTGCAGGCCAAAAGCCAGCAGCAAGGTAAGGCTGCCCCCAACGAACCTTATAACGGGGAAACAAATGATTCGCAGAATCGCGAGGCTCAGCAATCCCCAGCACGCCAGGCCAAGCGCGCTTGATTCCCACGCCCGTGCAACGCGGGCACCCACTCCATCCCACTCTCACGACCCAAGACCCCGCCATCGCATCAACGCTGCCCGCTGCCCTGGAGGCGCGGGCCGTTATGCCGTGCTCACTCGGTAAGCAATGACTCACACACCCAAGGAGAGACACCATGCGCATTCTCACTCACGACCAACTCCATCGCACCGCCCCCGCCATCTTCGCTCAGGAACCGGATTCCGCCGTCTCCGAGCGGTATGGCTTCGTGCCCACCATCAACGTGGTCGATGCTCTGCAAGCCGAGGGCTGGTATCCGGTAAGGGCTCAACAAACCCATGTCCGCCACGCCGAGCGCCAAAGCGTGGCACGCCATCTGATCCGTTTTCGGCAAGACCCCGACCGCCAGATTGCCGTGGGGGATAGCGTCACCGAACTGGTCCTCACCAACAGCCATGACCGTAGCGCCGCCTTTCAGCTCGATTTGGGGCTGTTCCGGCTGGTGTGCCTCAACGGCATGGTCACCCCGGTGGGCGACGTGGGCGGTATCCGTGTGCGTCACGGTAAACAGATTGTCGATGAAATCCTGGAAGGCTCGATCCAGTTAAGCCACCAAGTACCTCGGATTGCCGAGGGGGTGGAGGCGTTTCAATCCACCCTGGTCAGTCGAGGCGAAGCCCAGCTGTTTGCCGAAGGGGCCTTGTCGCTGCGTTACGGCGACGACTGGGCGCAATCAAGCCCCGTGCAGCCGGGGGATCTACTGGAAGCCCGCCGCAGCGAGGATGCCAACGGCAGCCTGTGGAGCGTGTTCAACCGCACCCAGGAAAACCTCTTCAAGGGCGGGCTGCGTGGCCGGTCTCAATCGGGTCGGGCCACCCGGACTCGGGCCATCAATAGCGTGACCGAAGACGTGCGCTTAAACCGAGCGCTATGGAAGCTCACCGAGCATTTTGCCGCCCTCAAGGGTGCCACCGTTGCCGCCTAATCCCTGATAAGGAGATCGATAATGACCTGCTATACACCGCAAGCCCAGCTGGTGGCCGGGGAAAACCCCGGCACCTACCGCGTTGATGGCGATGTGACCGACGCTCAGCTGTTACACCTCGCCAAGATGATTGCCCACAAGCGGCTACGTAAAGGCAATAAACTGGGCAGCCCTGATGAAGTCCATCGCTGCCTGCAAACCCTGTTGCTCGATTATCCCTACGAGGTGTTTGGGACGTTGCTACTCGATACCCAGCATCGGCTGATTGCCTTTGATGAGCTGTTTCGGGGCACCATCGACTCAGCCAGCGTCTACCCCCGTGAAGTGATCAAACACGCCATTGCGCACAATGCGGCGGCGGTGATCCTTGTTCATAACCACCCTTCGGGCGACCCCGAACCCAGCGATGCCGATCGGCGGATTACACAACGGCTCAAAGAAGCCCTAGCCCGGATATTTCATCAGACATGAAAAAAGCGGCTGAAAATCGGTTATAATTCAAGCTCCTACACAAGAATCAACCGCATCAACCGCCATGACGAAATGTACCATGCCGACCGCCTC